>DNDT01000141.1 GCA_003487525.1 Flavobacteriales bacterium | reverse complement strand
ATCAGAGCATCCTTTTCTACCGAAACCTCTCCATTAAATTTTCCATGAATCGAATCGTACTTGAACAGATGTGCCTGGGCAGCGACAGGGGCCAGATCATTGATGGCACATATATTGATTCCCTCTTCTTTCAGTAACAGGCGGGCAAGATATTTACCTATTCTTCCAAAGCCGTTTATTCCGACGTTTATCATAAGCTCAAATAAAAAAGGCCTCTCAAAGAGAAGCCTTTTTCTTTAGAAATGGAACATTTATTTTATCACAACCAGTTTGGTTGTTTTGCGTTCTTTCTGAGAGCGTGCAGAAACCAGGTAGGTGCCGTTGTTCCACGAACTCACATCAAGGGAGATCAGTTTTTTCCCTGATTTTATCGATCCGTTGTGAACCGAGCTGACAATTTTTCCTGTAAGGTCGTATACCTCGATCACCAAATTCTCTTCCTTGCTGAGATCCAATGAGATCATTGCTTTATCGTGAACCGGGTTCGGGTAAATGTTGAGTTCAAACGCTTCTTTTGCGACAGATACGGCCGGAGCATTTTTGTCCTCTATACCTACCAAACCGGTTGATCCATAGAAACCTCTTCCAAACGTGCCCAGATAAATCTTTCTGAAATGTTTGTTTTCAAGTCCAACCACTTCACCAAGGGGATAAAGCACGGTATGTTGGAACATGTCGTACACCGGTACTTTTGGCAGTCCTCCGCCGGCATTGAGCCAATTGGTCCCTCCATTTTCGGTCATATAAACACCAAATTCGGTTCCCACCATGATGGTTTTGCTGTCGTGCTCGGCGATAATCGCGCAATAAACAGGCATTGCGGGCAAATCACCCTGGATTTTCTTGAAACTTATCGTACCTGAGAGAGCATCGTCGCAGCCATTTGCTTCGAATACATGGTATGGTTTTGAGTAGTCACCCATGGTCAATACCACGTGGCCCGGATCGTTCGGGTCAACCGCCATTCTACCATGGTACCCGGATTGTCCTGACGAACCGAGTCTTGTGCACGTAATCACACTCTGTCCGGAACGGATGTCAAGTGACAGGCTGTCGTTGCCTTGGTTGACATTGTCTATCCTGTACAAATCTCCCGACTTTGTCACGACATAAATCTGATTTCCATCTGCCGTGAATTTCATGTCGCTGATTCCGCCTCCTGACAACGAATTTGGAACAGATTCAGGTCCGGCAATTCGATCCCATTTAAAGCTTGTCGTGGTTAATTTGGCTGCATCCCGGGACATATAAATACCCTTGTTTGTAGCGAGCAATAATCGACCCTGCGCAAAGTCGGGCATCATGATGGAATCACCTGCCTCAAGTTCCCTGTAACTTGGCCAGCGCAATAAATATTCAAGTCCCATGTCACTGTAGTAATTCAGGGTGTCACCCACAGCCACGGATGATTTTGCATATACCTTCACGGAGTCGAGGGTCATGTCCACATGCGGATTTTCAAAATAAGCGATGCGTGAGTGGAACCCAAAGCACGACCCAATTCCACGGGGGTCACCTGTACATTCTCCCAATAGTTCTTCGTCATAAATAAATGAGGTGCCACCATTCCGCGAAGATCTGTACAAAATACCGTTGGTGTAAGTAGAAAATGCCACACCGGATATATTTGAAACGGCACAATCAAAACCATCACCACCCGATATCTCTTGTGCATCGAATGGCCTGGTTGGATTAAGCCCGACCAACTGGGTACCGTTATCCTGTGCACCTCCAAGTACTTGCTCAAGAATGTATTCCACCCCATTATACAGGAGAGGAACTCCCGTGGCAGCGGAAACAGAATAAAACTGGGTGACGTTGTACCCTCCGTTTGCCTGAAACCATGTTTTTCCGTCATCTATTGATTTTCCGATTCCACCATCCGAAGCAACCCAGATTTCACCATTGCCCGGAACCACGATACGATGCTTGTCGGCATGAACGTAATTTGTGTCAAACAATCCTCCGTCCTGGGTAACGGCAATCTGAGTCCACCCACCGGTGCCGGGAGTGGTTAGAGATTCGTTCCATTCCCACAGTGAGATTCCACCTACGATGATCCTTCCTTCATTGGTGGCATCAACAGCCAATGCATTATCGTAAATTCCCTGACATTGAACAGTACTTTTGTAAGGATCAAATGAGCTTCCGCCCTGACCAATTACAGTCCAGCTGGCTCCCTTGTCTCTTGATTGATAAATGGCATTAAGGCAGCTACTGGAATTTACAGTTGCGGCGTAAAGTACATTATCATTTGTAGGAGCTATCTCCAGGCAAATCCTTGAAGAACCGGTCAGAATGGTTCGGTCGACTTCAACTACGTCCTCGCCGCCGTTGTCGGTAAAATGCGCGACCACTGCACCGGCAGCAACCCAGAATTCCTTGCCATCGCTCGTAACCGCAAAATCGTCAATGGATCCGAGAGGAAGTCCTCCGGTCGGGGTAAAAAAGGTTACCTCGCTGGCATGGGCATTGTTCGTGATGAAAAGACCATTTTTTGTACCTACGTAAAGTTTGTCTTCCTGAACGGGGTTTGCCCTGATCCTGTTTATAAACCTCCAGTCGCTGCTACCCGAGGAATTCGGATCGCTCGGATATTCTGAAATCTTTGTATAGGTAGGAGTTCCTGTTACCACATCGACCGCCACCCTGAACAGACCGTTGCCCGGTGTTCCACTTGATGCAATGGTTCCCTGGTAATCTTCAAATTCGCAACCGGTGGCTACAAAGAGAACACCGTTCGGAGATTGCGCAAAACTCGATACCGAAAGATCCGGTCCGGCACCCGAGGAGTTAAATTCATGCCAGGTATTTCCACCGTCGTGAGTGATGAATTCACCTCCGTTGACACCTCCGGCATACCATCTCGAACCAACCTTGTTGTCCTGTAAAAGTGCTCTAGTTCTTCCGCCCACGTAATTTGGTCCCATCTGCTCCCAGTATATTCCTGATGCACCATTTTTGGAGGCGTTAAAACCGTATACGGCATCGCGTGATTTTTGAACATCTTTAATATCAATGGTTCCATTCTCATCAGCTCTAAGCTCACGGTAGTATTCGGCTGCTCCGCTGGCATAACCAAGAGCCTGCAGATCCGAAGAATAACTCTTCGCAACGTAAACAGCTGAATGGTAATCTTTGTAGGTTACAAAACCTACGGCCACTATTGCAGCAAATGCTATTATTCCAAAAAAGTATTTTTTCATTTTCATAAGGTTGAATTTGTGCTTTCCCAATCAGTGCGCCAAGATAACAGTTTTTTATTAATTACACTTGGCATATAATATACAAATATACGAAGTGAAATGATGAGAATTGGCTCTATTTTTTACTTGGTGTGATTCTGAAAATTAACGGTGACAAATGAATGATAAATGGTTTATTCAAACTGGTCCGTATTTTCTTTTGTTTGCCCGTCAAATTTTCTTCCACCAAATTCAAAGTTTATAAATGCCGTAATAAAATAAGCCTGAGGATTCTCATAGGCCATCATTGGAATTCCCTCCAGAAAGAGATCTGCGGCCAAACCGACTTCAATGGCCCTGACCATGTTGCTCTTTCCGGCATAATCAAAATTAAGTGCAGAGCGTAAATACAGACCCGGGTAATACTTTATGTCATCGAATCCAAGATAATACGGTGACCGCCCAACGATGTTGTTGCGATTATGTTTTTCCGGATCGTATCTCTGATCGGTATAATTATTGTTGCTTTCCCGGATTTTCAAATAAACGGGTTTTGCGAAACCATTGGTTATCCCGGCATTTAACACATAACTGATGGAAATACCCTGTACGCTCTGAGTGGGAATGAATACCTTTTGAAAACCCCAGCTTGTTCGAATAAATGTCAAACTGTTCAACTTTCCATAAAAGTAACTGCCCCTGTCAACCGGAATGCGGTACTGTCGGCTATTTGTCATTCCTACAAGCTCAAAATGCCACATTTGTTTTGTGAATCCGGTCATGTAGCGAGCCGTATAAAAATTTATACCCCAACCGTTGGTATGCAAGGTCAAACCACCTGCCGTTTCCCTGGAATAAACGGTTTCGGATTCCTCAAATACGGTTTGCTGTGCACTGGCGAATAATGCACTACACGCAATAAAGCTTGATAGGAGAAGTTTTTTCACTGGTCATTACAAATATAATCAATAAAAAAATTCTTGTGTGTACCACAAAATAGTACGCAAAAAAATATGAAAAAGTGAATGGAAACCAGTTTTCCGCCTTACATCGGCTTACTCACCTGCTTATGCTCAACCTTACCATAGGCAGCGCATCTGTGGTGGCTCTTGCACGAAAACAATGCGAAAACAAAAGAAATTACTAATAGTATGGAAGCTGCCTTCTTCATTACAACGTATCTGTGTTTGAAATCAAATCTATGCAATAATAATGAATTGTCTAGTTGTGCAAAACAATTTCATCGCATTTTTTTAATAAAAAAAGTTCGTTCCTTTATTCTTTACTAAATTGGTCAGCACACTCTTATGCCCGAAAACACAACGAAAATCGATGTAAAAATAGAGCAGTCCTGGAAGGATTTACTACAGGCGGATTTTGAGACAAAAAACTTTCGGAATCTGGTCAGTTTTCTTAAGGATGAGCGAATAGTGCATAAAATATACCCTCCCGGCGGCCAAATATTTTCAGCTTTTGAGCTAACTCCGGTTCCTGAAGTCAAGGTTGTAATTCTTGGTCAGGATCCGTATCATGGTCACGGCCAGGCTAACGGACTTTGTTTTTCGGTTTCGGATGGCATAAAGTCACCTCCATCATTGGTTAACATCTTTAAGGAATTAAATAGTGACATGAACATCTCTGTATCACCGACCGGAAATCTTGAAAAGTGGGCGAGACAGGGAGTTCTGCTGCTAAACTCGATTCTGACTGTAAGGGCCAACAATGCGGGATCACATCAAAAAAAAGGCTGGGAGGAATTTACGGATGAGGTATTGCGAAAAATATCCATTACAAATGACCATCTTGTTTTTATGCTCTGGGGTAAATATGCGCAAGCCAAAGCGGATTTGATTGATCCCGGTAAACACCTCATTTTACAGGCAGCCCACCCATCTCCGTTTTCTGCCCACAATGGATTCTTTGGTTGCAGGCATTTTTCAAAAACCAATAAATATCTTGAAAGTCATGGCATCGAACCCATTGACTGGGACTTAAATGCCTAGTATGCCTACCGATAACAAGTGTAATTTCTGCAGATTTCTCACAACAATGTTGGTCGTTTCCTTGTATTTGAATGGATTTGCACAGGAAAACTGGACCTTGTCTGTCGAATTCAGTAACACTGACAAGTGGCTTACCAGAATGAATTACAAAGAAAAATTCAAGGACTCCACGGAGGTCTACACGGAGTTAAACGAAATAGTTCTGGCACTTCAGAAAAAGTCA
The DNA here is from genome assembly GCA_003487525.1 of Flavobacteriales bacterium. Lineage (GTDB taxonomy): Bacteria > Bacteroidota > Bacteroidia > Flavobacteriales_E > Vicingaceae > UBA11591. The sequence goes on along the minus strand of DNDT01000141.1, from coordinate 2,130 downwards.
TTTTTTGCCGCTTCCATTGACTCGGTTCGGGTAGATGGAAAAAAAGTGAAGGCCCATGTTTTTGTGGGGGATGAATTGAAATGGGCCAGGCTCGACAAAGGCAATGTCGAAGAAGAAGTTCTCAGTAAAACGGGTTACAGGGACAAGATTTACAATCAGCATCGGTTTCGGTACAAACAATTCGGGCGCTTTGTAGAAGGTATCCTCGGGTATTATGAAAACAACGGATATCCATTTGTGTCGCTTCGCCTTGACAATGTCAGGAACGTTGATCAAATAGGGATAGAAGCCGTGTTGAAGTTGGAAAAAAACAAATACATTGAAATTGACACGGTTGAGGTATACGGGGGATATCACGTTTCGGAAAAATACCTGTATAATTATCTGGGGATAAAACCGCATAAGTCGTACAATGAGTCGAATGTCAAGGCCATTTCGTCCAGAATAGACGATTTAAGCTTTATCGGGCAGCAACAATCACCCAGGGTCGTATTTACCGAAACTAAAACAAGCCTTCAACTTTTTCTGAATAAGAAACGGGCCAGTAGATTTGATGGAATAATCGGTCTGCTTCAGGACGAAAAAACAGGGGAAGTTCAGTTTACCGGTGACGTAAAACTGGGACTTACAAATGCATTTAAAAGGGGAGAACTCATCGGTTTGAACTGGAGAGGATTGCCCAATAATACCCAGGACCTCAATTTGAAATTTACCTATCCCTATTTGTTCAATTCTCCCTTTGGCATAGATGCCGATTTTAGGTTGTACAAAAGAGACACCACTTTTCTGGATGTGATTATGACCTTCGGCCTGCAGTATTTTATCAATGCCAGGGATTATCTTAAAGTCCTGTATCAAAACCATACATCAAATCTGCTTTCTACCACCCGGTATGAAAATGCGACAAGCCTTCCCAGTATTCTTGACTTTAAAACAGACTACTACGGGGCTGAAATAAACCTTAATAAATTGGATTACCTGTTGAATCCAACCCGGGGATTTCATGTGGCACTTAACGGAAAGGCCGGATTTAAACATATTAAGAAAAACGCCAATTTGCAGGATAGCCTGTACAATGACGTTGAACTGAAAAGTGTCATATTTAAAGGTGAGTTTACGGGATCATATTTCGTGCCGCTGGCCAGCAGACATGTCATTTTGCTTAAAAATCAATCGGCCTACATGGACAATCCCCAAATTCTTGAAAATGAACTGCACCGAATCGGAGGTTTGAAAACACTGCGGGGATTCAATGAAGAGAGTATTTTCGTTTCGCTTTATCTTATAAATACCATTGAATACCGGTTTATTCTGGATAAAACCTCCAACCTCAGCGTTTTTGGAGATCTGGCTTATACAGAGAAAGAGACCTTCGGTCAGGAGAAAATTATCGACCGTCCATTTGGATTCGGTGTCGGAACAAGTTTTGAAACGGCAGCCGGAATATTTTCACTGAGTTATGCCGTTGGAAGCCAGCAGGGCAATCCCATTGACATTCGTGGAGCGAAGATTCATTTTGGATTTCTAAATTATTTTTAGGCATTCCGGCGCCATTCCGATCTAAGAATGAAAAAATACATTGTCGGATAATGAAAATCAATGGATCACATTCAGGAAGCGTATAAATCTTATTTTTACGTCAATTCTATTTACATGACCGCACTTCTTGTAGTAATTTCAATCCTGATACTCTTAGCCATCGTCTACCTGATTTATCTTCAAAAAGGACCTTCTGGAGAAGTAAATGCGTTAAAGCAACAGCAAACGCTGATGGAACTGAGTGCAAAACTCAGCCAGGAAGTCCAGGAAATTAGAAAGGAAATCAGCGATACCACCGGTAAAAACCGGGAAGAAATTCAAAATCGTCTTGATCACATCAACAAGGAATTGCTCGGATTTCAAAAAAGCACGACCAACACGCTGCAATCTCAGTTTGACACCAGTCAAAAAGTCATCAAGGATATTACACAGAAGCTCACCGAAATCAGTGGAACCAACGAACAGGTTTTGGGTTTTACCCAACAGATGAAAAGCCTGGAACACATCCTGAAAAATCCAAAGCAACGCGGCGTGCTTGGAGAGTATTTTTTGGAGACACTTTTAGGCAATGTACTGGCACCAAATCAGTAC
>DNDT01000242.1 GCA_003487525.1 Flavobacteriales bacterium | reverse complement strand
ACAGGATTGCTCCAAACATCGGCTTTTATTAAGTCTTCCTTCACCGATTCGGCAACTTGACGCTGATCTTCCGTGTGGTAGAAAATCGCAGAACGGTATTGAGTTCCGACGTCGGCCCCTTGCCTGTTAAGTGTAGTCGGATCGTGTGTTTGAAAGAATACTTCAAGTATGTTTTCAAGACTTATGACATTTGGATCGTACACAAGTTGACAAACTTCTGCATGACCTGTTGTTCCATTGCACACTTCGCGGTAAGAGGGATTTTTTACCTGCCCTCCTGAATATCCGGAAACAACCGACTGGACTCCTTCAAGTTGTCTAAAAATTGCTTCAACGCACCAAAAGCAACCTGCTCCAAGTGTAATCGTATCCATGCCCGATGTTATATCATTTGTCATATTCCCCGTGTAAATCTGGTTTTTCTCGTGTATTTCCTTCCCCGAATATTGCGTACATTGCATTAAAAGCAAGGACGAAAGAATAACTGTTATTCCTTTCATAAGATTGCTAATTTAAGGACAAAAACATGTGTGGTCGTTACATTATTGTCTCAAAACTTAAAAAGATTGAAAAAAGATTTAACGCCGGCACCAACGGCGAAAGCGCTAATCATAAGGCCAGTTTCAATGTGGCACCGGGGGATCTGGCACCTGTCATAACGTCAGAGTCTCCTTCCCTAATTCAATTCTATCGATTTGGTTTGCAACCTCATTGGGCAAAAAAACCAATGTTTCTGATCAATGCACGTGCCGAGGGTGATCATAATTTAGAGAACGACTACCGTTATTCGGGAACTTATGGAATTAAAGATAAACCCTCATTCAGAAAGGCATTCAGATCTCAACGATGCATTATTCCTGCCGATGCTTTTATTGAAGGGACCACTGCGGAGAAACTTAACAAACCCTTTGTAGTCTATCCTGTAGATAAAGATGACAGACCCTTTGCCTTTGCAGGGTTATACGATCAATGGACAGACAAGGAAACCGGGGAGATCATTTCTTCCTTTTCCATTATCACTACCGTTTCGACACCATTGTTAAGAATGATTCCTCATCATCGTTCCCCCGTGTGCCTCGACGGTCCGGAAGAGGAATCAATTTGGCTGAATAATTCTTCGGCTATTTCGGATATAGAGTATCTGTTGAGATACAGAGATGATCGGCGATTCAATGCATATCCGATTGCTCCCGAAATAAAAAATCCCAGGCTAAAGCATTCAGAATTAATCAAGCCCACAGGAGAACGCTTACTGAAAGAATATACCTATGAAATTCACCGAGATCTTGAACTTTTTGGAATGGGAATGACTTCAGCCAGAAAGCGAAAACAGGACGAGTTTTGAAACCCAGGATTCTCTTCAGAACCTATTGATCAACCAATTGTTAAATAATGAACAGTTTTTTTTAAAAACCGCTTGAATCTTAGCTTCGAATAATTATATTAGTGCTCAATCTCGTTCTATGTTGCTCGAAATTGGATATGAAGCTGTTTTAGATTCGCCAATTGAATTGGCAGAACTTTTTGAGCGAAATTTAATTGAGGCCTGCCCCAACAATCACCTCCTTATTCATTTCAGACACACCATTCAGTACAATAACCTGTCTTCGTTGTTGAAGGAAGCGGATGAAAAAATTGTTAATTACGATCAGATTTATCCCTATATCAAAGAGTTGTGTTCCGATCAAACCATTAATCCTCTTCTATATCAGGAATTGGAAGACGTTCTGAACTTCGCCTTGAACAAAGGACGAGGAGATAGGGACAGTTTGTCCAGAGAAATTAAGGATGCCTGGCTTACGTATATCGCACTTCTTTCTTGTTCCATGATCGATCGAAATGAGATGCCCAACAAGACCAACAGGCGTCCCACGCTTAAAAATGATCTAAACAAGATGTTTGGAATTACGGGAAAGAACTAAAAGGAGTTCCACCAAATCCATAACTGCCGGAATAAGGCGAGAACGGGTTGTAACCCGAATTGCGATGAATTTGTATCTGCAGAAAGCTCTTGTCTGAAATTTTGTAGTTCATTCCGGCACTGTATCCAAGTCCGTCAATTTGATTCCCGTATCCAAAACCTGCAGGCATGCTGTAAATGTTTTGGTAAATCGAACCGTATACAAGCATTCGTTCACTTATCCTGTATTCAATACTTCCGTAAAGGGTCGAATTTGTTACCGAAGAAGGTAAAGGTTTGCCATCCATCGAGTAATTCGTCCATCCGTTAAAAAATGTTTGAGAAATGATGACTCCCCCGCTTATGGCCAGGTCGCCATTAATCTGGTGTCTGATGTGCGGAGCTGCATACGTTGTAATGGCAGAGTTTCCTTTAAAATCAGTTGAAACTGATGAGCCTACTTCCATCTGGACACTTGTACGATCGTCCCCCCTGGATTTTTTACCGGATTCAAGATCGGCTTCATGCATTGATTTCATCGCATCATCGTTGCTTTCAAAATACGAAGGGATGATGTAATTCTGATCTTCGGTTTGTGCCTTGATTGGCAAACTGACAGTCGATCGGGGTTTGCTTTTTGCGTCCTTTTCTTCCGGAAGAACATAATCATAGTCATCTTCCTGTGCAAAAGACAATCCCGAATGCCCCAATGCGACAATCAATAACAACGCAAACCGAAGAAGAAACCTGCTCATTTATTTCTTAAAGGTAAGAAACAATTATTTCAAACGGTTAAAGACTTCAACCGGATCAAATTTCTTTGCTTCTTTACCATTTCTGATGATTTCAATATGGTTGATCGCATCGCCTTGCTCTATGGCATTAACCACTTCCTGACCTTCGACAACGTGACCAAAAACTGTGTGCTTGCCATTCAGCCAGGGTGTGTCTTTGTGAGTAATAAAAAACTGACTGCCATTGGTGCCAGGACCTGCATTTGCCATCGATAAAATTCCCGGACGGTCGTGAATCAGTTCAGGCACAAATTCATCCTTAAACTTATATCCAGGTCCTCCCGAACCGTTACCGGCCGGATCACCTCCCTGTATCATGAAATTAGGAATCACCCGATGAAACTTAAGTCCATCATAGAATGGTACACCTTTTTCCTTTGCCTTGTTTTCAAGTTTGCCTTCCGCTAAACCTACAAAATTTGCCACGGTCAAAGGCGTTTTTTCCATTTCCAGATAAAGCAATATGTTTCCTTTTGATGTCTGAATTTCAGCGAATAATCCGTCATCACCTTTTGACTTTTGTGCCGGCGTTTCAACCTTCACAACCGGATCGCCCTTGACAGCGACCGCGTTGCTTTTGCCATTTGCATCCGAAGGCTTGCATGCGTTCAAACTCAGGCTTATCAAAAACAAACTTGAAATGATACTAATTGTTTTAATCATAATTCTTCTCTTTTGGGCAAATGTAAAAAACCTTGTTTTATAAATAAAAAAAGCCCCGATTAAGGGGCTGATTTTTATAGGTAAGATTGCAGATTACCTGTTTTTGAAATTCTCCTAAGTCTTCTCAGTCCTCTTTCTTTTATTTGTCTGATTCGTTCTCTCGTGAGACCATAGTTGATTCCGATCTCTTCCAATGTAAGTTCATTTCTTCCGTCCAGACCAAAGAATGATTTGATTACTTCGGCTTCAATTCCCTTCAGATATTGCAATGAGCGATCGATATCCTGAGCAAGTGATTCGTGCATCAACGTGTGGTTTGGTGCATGTGTCTCGGTATTTTCCAAAATACTAATCAGGCTGTTGTTGTCATCGTCGTTGAGCATCGGAGCATCCACGGAGATTTGTTTCTTTGACATTTTCCATGAATTCTCTTCCTTATCTACATCCATATCTACCACCAGGCTTAACTCTTCGGCAGTTGGAAGTCGCTCGTTCTTTTGCTCAAATTCAATTGTCGCCTTGTTGATTTTTTGAATTTCGCCCAACCGGTTATGCGGCAATCTGATGGTTCTTGAATTATCGGCAGCAGCTTTTAAAATGCTCTGACGAATCCACCATACCGCATAGGAAATGAATTTAAATCCTTTGGTATGATCGTATCGCTTTGCTGCTTCAATAAGTCCAAGATTTCCTTCGTTAATCAAATCTTCGAGTGTCAGGCCTGTATTCTGATATTGCTTGGCTACCGAAATTACAAATCTAAGGTTCGCTTTAACCAATTTGTTTAAAGCAACAGTATCTCCAGATTGAATGCGCTGAGCAAGCTCAACTTCTTCTTCTGCAGTGATCATTCCTTCTTTTGACACGTCCTGGAGATATTTCTCCAAGGATCTGCTCTCCCTCTTTGTTATCTGTTGGCTGATCTTAAGTTGTCTCATGCTTTATTTTGTTATTTATTCCGTACAACAATGCTATTTTATTAGTAACGTAATAAATGCAATAAGGTTGCTCGGGAAATTTCTTTTTTTGTTAAAAGATGTTAATTGAATATGCATTGATTTTCAAATACTTCTCATCAAAAATCGTGCCAAGATTCTATTTTAGAATTTCAATAATTTATCTATCGTGGAATCTTTTCAATTTATTCCACGATGGTCATTTCTTTCAGCAAATAACCGGCTCCCGCATATTTATCTATAATAAATAGCGTGTACCTGATATCTTGTGAAATAGTACGCTGCAGTTCGGGTTCAAATGCAATATCACCGCTCATTGCCTCCCAGTTTCCGTCAAATGCAGTTCCTATCAACTCTCCATTCCCATTGATAACAGGGCTTCCGGAGTTACCGCCTGTAATATCGTTACTGCTGATAAAGTTTACCACCAGTTTTCCGTCTTTGCCATATCTG
>DNDT01000003.1 GCA_003487525.1 Flavobacteriales bacterium | reverse complement strand
TATGCCACGCTTTTGTCAGAAGGATACCGGGTTCGGATTTCAGGACAGGATGTGGAGCGGGGAACATTTTCACACCGCCATGCCATGTTGAGGGTCGAGGATTCGGAAGAAGAATACGTTCCTCTAAAGTCAGTCGAAAAAAACAAGGGTGATTTCAGTATCTATAATTCCCTCTTGTCCGAATATGGGGTCCTTGGATTTGAATACGGTTACGCCATGGCCGCACCTGATACACTTACCATCTGGGAAGCGCAATTTGGGGATTTCAGCAACGGAGCACAGATTATCATAGACCAGTTTATTTCTGCGGCCGAAGACAAATGGAAGGTGCGAAACGGACTGGTTATGCTGCTGCCTCATGGATATGAGGGACAGGGAGCGGAGCACAGCTCGGCCAGAATCGAACGATATCTTTCACTTTGCGCCGATGACAACATGATTGCTGCCAACGCCACTACCCCTGCAAATTTCTATCATTTGCTGAGGAGACAGATGCACCGAAATTTCAGAAAACCACTTATCGTCTTCACACCAAAAAGCCTGCTTCGTCACCCAAGGGCTGTTTCCAAACTGGATGAGTTTACAAAGGGCGGATTCAAGGAAGTTATTGACGATGCGGATGTGAAAGCGACCGAAGTTCGTAAGATCGTACTGTGCTCGGGAAAACTGTTTTACGATTTACTGAAAGTAAGGGAAGAACGAAAAATAAAAAACATCGCCCTCGTTCGAATCGAGCAGTTGTTCCCATGGCCTGAAAAACAGGTTGAAGCCATTTTAAAGAAATACGCCAAGGCGTCAAAAGTGGTCTTTGCCCAGGAAGAACCTGAAAATATGGGACCATGGTCATACATTATTCGAACCTTCAGACACCCGGGACTGGAACTCGTTAGCAGAAAAGCCAGTGGAAGTCCGGCTTCCGGTTCACACAAGGTTCATACGGTTCGCCAGAATGAAGTCATTGACAATGCACTAGCACTTTAACAGAAAACAGAAAGATATGTTACTTGAAATGAAAGTTCCCAGTCCGGGAGAATCGATTACAGAAGTTGAGATAGCTCAATGGTTGGTCAAGGACGGCGATTACGTTGAAAAGAATCAGGTCATTGCCGAAGTGGATTCGGACAAGGCTACCCTGGATCTTCCTGCCGAAGACAGCGGAACCATTACCCTGAAAGCAAAGGAAGGGGATTCAGTGGGGGTAGGAAAGGTTGTTTGCCTGATTGATACCAGTGCCGCGAAACCTGCCAAAGTTGAAGTAGCTCAGGAGAAACCGGCCGAGGCCAAGGAGGAAGTAAAGGAAGTTGTCAAGGAAGCTGCAAAAGAGGTGCCCTCCGCAGCATCAAAAGAAATAAAGCACCCCTCTCCTGCAGCGCAAAAGATGATGGCCGAAAATGGGATTTCGGCATCGCAAATCAGTGGTACGGGAAAAGATGGACGGATAACCAAAGGGGATATTCTGGCCGTTCTTTCTGCGGGATTTGATGCGGGTGATGTTTCCGGATGGGCAGGCTCAAGAAACGAGCATCGCAAGAAAATGAGCTCGCTCAGGCGCAAACTTGCGGAGCGTCTGGTAGCGGTAAAGAATGAAACGGCGATGCTCACTACGTTTAATGAGGTGAACATGAAACCCATCATGGACCTGAGAAAGAAATACAAGGAGAAGTTCGGAGAAGTGCATGGGGTCGGACTTGGATTTATGTCTTTTTTCACGAAAGCCTGTACTGAAGCACTCGGGCAGTTTCCGGCAGTGAATGGCCAAATCGACGGCGAGGAATTGATTACCTTTGATTACGTGGATATGGGAATTGCAGTCAGTGGCCCAAAGGGTCTTATGGTTCCTATACTTCGCAATGCCGAGATGATGAGTCTGGCCACCATAGAATCTGCAATTAAAGAACTTGCGGTGAAAGCACGGGACGGGAAACTGAGCATCGAGGAAATGACCGGTGGTACCTTTACCATAACAAATGGAGGGGTTTTTGGATCAATGATGAGTACCCCGATTTTAAATCCCCCGCAATCAGCAATTCTTGGAATGCACAACATAGTCGAACGCCCGATGGCTGTCAACGGAAAGGTTGAAATTCTACCAATGATGTATCTTGCGTTGTCTTACGATCACCGAATTATTGACGGAAAAGAATCTGTTGGGTTTTTGGTGGCCGTAAAGGAAATGCTGGAAAATCCGGTTAAAATGCTCTTCGGGGGCAGATCGGCTGAAGAAATTTTATTGGGACTTTAATATGAAAAATCTACTTGTAATTGCACTTATTTTAACGTCATACGCGCTTAGGGCGCAGACTGAAGATTTAATGAATCAGGCCGATAACGAGTTTTCGAAGGGCCAGTATGAAAACTGCATATTGACCTATGGTCAGGTCATCGAGGCAGACCCCGGTAACCTGAACGCCCATATTCAACGAGGCCTCGCCTACAGCATCACCGGAAAATACAAAGAAGCCATTGTTGACTTTTCCATGGTCCTGGGCAATAGACCTGAACTTGTGCAGTCAGAAATAGCAGGGGAACGGCGTATATGAAGTTAAAATCGTATGATTTGGCCATAGCTGATTTCAATGCGGTGTTGACGGCAGATGACCAGAATCAGGAAGCGTATAACAACAGGGGTTGGTGCAAGAAACACAAAGGCGATGACCAAGGTGCCTGCGAAGACTGGAAGCAATCAAAGAAGCTGGGCAACGGAGAGGCGAAGATTATTCTGAAGAATAATGGATGTTAGAGATCAGAGATCTAAAAGATG
>DNDT01000302.1 GCA_003487525.1 Flavobacteriales bacterium | reverse complement strand
ACGTTTATCAGCTTCTTTTTTACCGGTGATATTGTTTAGCACACCTATAAGGTGGTTTGAATTTCCGGCGTCATCCTTTACAGGCATTAGTTTCAAAAATGCATGAAAGTTATTGTTGTTTTTTGCAGAGGATATAATTTCGCCTTGCCAGGGCTTCCTGTATTGGATCGCGTCGTATATGTCCTCAAGTATATGCTTTACATTTTCCTCTCTGGAAATTAAATTAATAGGTGTAATTCCGAGTAAATCATTCTTTGAATAACCTGTTAGGTTTGATATAGCTTCATTGGCCATAATAATATGACCATTATTGTCGGTCACGAAAATTCCGTCATTAGTATATTCAAAAACGGTAGCAGATAGCTTGAGCATTTTTTCTCGCTGATGGTTTGTGTTACTGTTTTTCAAGACTGCGTGGGTTGAAACGGGTTTTCCGTTTTCAAACCAACAGTTTGTGTATCCATCAACGAATACTTTTTCTGAAGCTTTATCCAGAAAGGTAAATTGAACCCGTGCCGTTTCCCCGGTGAGTGCATTTTCCATGGCTGCATTGTAATTGGTACGGTCCTCTTCGGCGATAAATTCAAAAATGCTTTTACCCATCACTTCTGATTTTGTGTATCCCAATGTGATTTCCCATGTCTTATTAACATTCAAAATAATTCCGGCGGTATCAATACTTTGAGTTAGTATAAAGGCATTGTCTATTAGGTTTAGCAAATGCGATTGACTTTGGGTAAGAAGACAATTCTTTTTCTTAATTTCAAGAAAAACGATACCAATAAAAGTTCCGCAAGTACCTCCAAGAAGAACAGGAATAAGATACTCCCATGGTTGTAAGCTATAAGAAGAACCCAGGAAAAAAATTTGAAAATTCAATAACCCGCTTAATAGAGATGCCCCAAGCAAAAAAACGCCAACATAGAAAATATATTGGCAAATAGGTGTTTTGAGTTCGCATTTTCGATGTGGTAGTAAGCTTCTCATTATAAATTGACTAATTCCCCATTGTACTTTATTTGTGGCGCTCAATTACGATATTGGAGAAATTATTAAGCTATTTCAAGCCCCTCTGCCTGGCCTCTTCGCGTAGAGCTTGCATGACTGCAGATATATTTATTCCTCGATTGCATGCCAAGCGCGCCTTGCTTAATACACAGTCAGACCAAAGTGTTTTTGAGGTCAAAACATCTTCGTCGTTGAACATAACCATTTGAATCAAACTACCTACGGGGATATCTAACTCGTCCGTGGGGCAGGACACCTCGCAATCAAGGCAAGCTTGACAGCGAGAAATGTCCTGCTGTGTAGCATTCCTAACTATACGTCTCAGAGTAGGCATTACCCCTAAGAGATTTCCTTTTGGTTGTCTGGAGCAGGTGAAACAAAATCCTTTGGTAATAGGTCCGCTTCTGTAACAATGCGAGGCACGATGGATTCCCACATAACAGGCATCAGATGAAGACCATTTACGCCTTCCAATTTCTTGATTTTCTCAATCAATTCCAATGCAATCTGCACACCTTCCTCGCTGGCACCATCTCCCGCAGTCTTCATACGGTTGAGAAGAGTTTCTGGTATGAATACTCCCGGCACTTCGTTGTGCATGTAACTTGCCATGCCATAGCTCTTTAGAGGTGTGACTCCAATTAGCAAGTAGACCTTGTCAAGTATGTTTCGGATAGCAAGTTCATTCAGCCATTTTTCCAGGCCATCGACATCATATACGAGATTGGTTTGGAAAAATTGTGCACCCGCATTTACCTTTTTTTCTTCGCGGATGGCTTGGAATTTCGGTTCAGATGCAAAAGGAGAAGCCGCAGCACCCAGAAAATACTTGGGAGGAAATTTTATCGGGCGTCCATCCAAGTAATGGCCATCGTCGCGGATGCGACGTAAAAGCCAAAGCATTTGGACAGAATCGAGATCAACAATGTCCATGCGTCCGCGCGGTGGGGGAGCCAAAGCCATACTATCCCCAGACAGACACAAAACATTTTGGATTCCAAGGGCAGCTGCTCCCATTATTTCGGCCTGTAAGCCAACTCGTGTCCGATCTCTTGCGGCGATCTGCATGACAGGTTCGGCGTCTTCGCCAATAGCAATTGTCGAGCAAGCCCAGGAAGACATTCGCGCAGCTGCCGATGGGCAATCTGTAAAGTTGATGGCTGAAACGTACGGCTTGATCAGATTGATGTTTTCTTTGAGTTTTGTTATTTTGACAGTTGCGGGCGGTGCTACCTCTGAGGTTACAACGAATTCCCCGTTCCGTAAACGGCGTTCAAGTTCAGAAACTGGCTCTTCATATGCAGCCGGATGATGATTCCTGTCGCCCTGCCACCATTCAGGCTGGCGGACAGGTTCGAATACTGATTGCCATTTCTCTTCTCGTTTTTCTTTATCTTTTTCAAACATACCACTGACGAACTTCTTGATACCCACTTTTTTAACCTGGAAGACCACATCACCCCATGTTTCTGTCCCAGTCTTTTCCCAGTCCAGTGGAGGGAGAACTTCGAGCAACATCTCTTCACGGTGCATTTTAAAAGCGCGATCATAGATGCGGTACCAGATACAGGGGCGCGTCGGATCTACGTAG
>DNDT01000273.1 GCA_003487525.1 Flavobacteriales bacterium | reverse complement strand
AGATCGGTTATCGGTTTGGGGTAGGTTGGAAAGCCTCTCCCACCTTGTTGATTGTCCCTTCGATTGAAATCCCGTTTTTAACAGCCTACGATTTCAACAAAGGCATTTTTGCAATGCCTTATTTTTCAACAAAGCAGATGCCTCTGATATTCACGATCAGGGCCATGTTACTGAGAAAAGTGAAGCAAGAATGCCGCACTCCGACGTACAATGGACCGGCGAATTTTCCGTGAGAAAAATTGGGGATAAAAGCTTCTCTTTTTCCTTTTATTTCATTTTTCTATTCTCTACCTTAGATGCAGTCTAATCAATGTAAACTATTAGGTATGAACGTTGCTTTTACGCCTAGGTTAATTGAAAAGGAAAACATTACCGGCCTCCGTTTTCCGGAAGAAGACGTTCTCTCTTCAAGCGCAGAGCGCGAAAACAGAATCAAAGACCTGAAAAATGCCCGTGAGTTGGGCGACCTTGCACAATACAAGGTTAAGATCCTGTTTGTCGACGATTCCGGTCCGAAAAAAGTTGAGACAACTGTCTGGAATACTACTCAGGAAGAAGTAGTGCTGAAGTACGGTATTGCAATTCCGATTAGGAGGGTCTCAAAGGTGATGTTTCCTTAGGAAGGTCCTTCTACTGAAGAAAAGGATTGTTTTTCTTTTCGAAACCGATGTTTGTCGAAGGTCCGTGACCGGGATAAACCCGGTAGTCTTCATCAAGCGTCATCAGCTTGTCCTTAATGCTGCTTATTAACGTCTCGTGATCTCCGTAAGGCAGGTCTGTCCTGCCAATACTTCCCTGAAAAAGAATATCTCCTCCAATGATAAATTTTTGATCCCTGTTTAAAAACACAACATGCCCGGGTGCATGTCCCGGAATGTGCAAAACTTCAAGCCTTGATTTACCCAGGTTGATCAGGTCACCTTCCTTAATGTAAGAACCCGGGTCAGGTGATTCTCGAACCTGAATACCGAACATGGCCCCGTATTGAGAGACCGCTTGCAGAATTTTCAGGTCACTTTCATGAATCTGCGGACGCAGTCCGTATTCACGGAAGAAGAAGTCGTTTCCAAGTACATGGTCCACATGGCAGTGGGTATTGTACACGCCAATGAGATTGAGGCCATTTTCATCCAGGTATGATTTTATTTCCCTGTCTTCATCCGCGGTACTGTTTCCCGGGTCGAAAACCATGCAATCCTTGCTTTCGTCGGTTAGGAGGTAGGTGTTTTCCTGAAATGGATTAAACGTAAATCGCTGAATATCAATCATAAAGCCTGGGTATATAATTTTTCGAACGACTCTGGGTAATTAGAATTTTACCATGAAGCTGTAGAAGAGATTATCGCCGATACTGTCATCAAATTCATAATGAAGTTTCTTTTTGCTTGTTTTGGCAACATCCATCAGACCAATCTTACCCTCGACGTTTTCGATCGTTGTTTTAAGTAAGGCATCCCGCAGCATTGCTCTAAGTTCTTCATACGAAGCATTGTTGATCTTGTCAATATGGTCGATCAGTTTCTGCTTGTTCTCTTTTTTTATAAAATTTCCGGCTCCCAGATGGAAATGACCGTTTTTTCGTCCGATTGCCAGCAGCCCGTATTTAACTCCATTGTTATCCAAACCATGTTTGCTGATGTTTTGAATCATTTCAACAAGGGTTACAAACACTTTCTTGTTCTCATAATGCTCTATTTCATGCGACTGCAGGTTGGTATCCAGCATATTTATGATAGGAGCGATGGCTTCAAGCGAAAAATCACCCTTGTAGATGAGAAGCATGTCGTTGTCCACCATGATTTTATGGATTTTTTCAACCTCACCGATATCCAGCATGGTCGATTCTTCCTCCGAGGTGCTGCTTTTCATTTGAATCAGCAGATAAAATCCATACAACTTATCGCTCATCTTTTTGAAGTTGTATGTCAACGGGTGCTTTGACTTTCTGGCCATTTCGATCAACCCGAGACCTGCCCCTCCTTTTTCAGAAAGGCCCTTGTCTCTCAATCCCGTCATGTATAACTCTTTCAACTCCTCCTGACTTTTTTTATTCAAATCTCCCAGGGTTTCCTGCAGTTCATCCACCAAATGTTTTTCAATGATGTTTGAGGAAGCGATGTAAAACATGTGACCCTTGCTTCTGGTCATGAAAAACCCCTGTTCAGCCGGGTGGTATTCGCTTGCTTTTTCTGGTTCGTTGTGTCTGACGACATTCTGAAAACACTCGGCCATCAAAAAGGACGACTTTTTTTTCAGATTAACGACTTCTTCGGACTTCTCAAGGTTATGTTCACTGAGCTTTATTGCCTTTGTGGTGACATTGTCTTTAAAACTTCCGGCATAGATAAGGCTCATGCGGTCGTCGATTAAGAGGGAATATAAATCCCTTATCGATTTTATGTCCATTTTCTCCTCGAGAATGAATGTGGAAAATAATAAAAGACCTCAACATGACAAAGCGCTGGTTTCACTTTTAATTGATAGATATGAACCAATTAAAACAGCATTTCTCGTTTTTAACCTTTTACCATCGCTATTCCTTATAGTATTACAGTTGTTTTTCTTTTAAAAAAAAGTCATTGAAAGGTACGATAATTGATGGATTATTATGCATCATTTTCCCTCGAGGAAAGATTCCCACGAATAGTCGTACGCATCTAGATCATCTTTATAAAGTATCTGAATCCTTTTAATCAGGTCATCCGTGTAGAACATTTTGTAAGGGGGAACCTTGCTTTTTATTCTTGACCACTTTTTATTTGCCACATTTTCGTGCAGATCTGTTTTTATGTCCTGGTGATGATGGCTGGTCAGACCGGTTAGATCAAATGAAAATCCCATTTCCGCATTCATTTCGGCAATTCCATCAGCAAGGTTTTCCAGTTTTATTATTTTATTGAAACAGGGGATTATTTCGTACTCGAATTGTTTTTTCTGCAAGGCCTGATGATCGTCACAATCCAAAAGATTCAGGGTTTCCAGGTATGTTACAAACCTCCTGAACGAAATATTGTGGGTTCTTCTCCAGGACATATGCTTGATTGCATTTTGCACGGCTATATTGTTCGGGGTGGTGTTTTCCATCACCCTTAAATAGGCGCTGACAACCCGGCTGAAAGGATTCCTGACAACCTTAAATTTGTAGAATTCGGGATTTTCAAGATCTTCCCTGCCAACCAGATGATCTTTGTAAAAAACAAACATCCGGTATTCGTGTATCCATGGATTGTAAGCGAGGGCTTTTTCCAGTAGACCCATTTGCGAGAAGAACATTTTAGTCAGAACCGTACAGCCCACTTTAGGGCTCCAGTCCATAATTATTTTTCGCTCTCTGTCAATAAGAGCCGTGAATTCAACAGCCATTCATGTTGGTTAAAGGGGAATGTCGTAGGTTTTATTAAAGGTATGCAAGCGAATTACGGGTTCCTGTAAAATTCGTTCGTCTATCAATCGATAAAAACTTATGCCGAGCTTTTGCTCGCCTTCCTTATTGTGAGGCACAATATTTCTGTAGTGCAAGAAGATTTCGATCACGTCATGGCCCTTTTCATCTTTAACTACACCAAGTGAATATGCATAGTAACTGGATACACCACCGCCTGATCCCTTTCGCAAGAACTGCAGGCAACTGTCGGCAAGATTAAAACTTGAATCCACAATTTCCAATTCTGATTGAAAAGGAAGCTTTAACAATGAATCGATGTAATTGATATTGGCTATCTGGCTGTAGTCAATTTCGAAATTCCTGGGCCCGATTTCGAGTAAGTCCTTATATTCAGCCTGACTGACGACGGTAGGCTCCATGCAAATGAGCAAGCTTATTGACTGAGCGCAAACGCCGGCCGCTCCCATAAATACGATCACCAGAGTTACAAAGATCTTTTTTTGGTTTATCGCGGCTATAGAAATCATGTATGTTGTTTCGATAAATCGACCAAAATCATCGATAAAGGTATTAAAATCATCGATGAGATAAAAATCAAACGCGTTCTTACACTTTGCAAACCAAGTCTCCTTTTTGAATAATTCCGGGTTTAACAACACGGGCATTAATTCCCCTTAAATGGAGTTTTTTACCCGTTTCTGAATTTACGAAAACAACCGCATCCACACCAAATCGCCGGGCAAATTTTTTACAACCGTTGTGAGGAATAGAAGTGACTTGAACAATGGCCGAACCAATGGACAATTGTGATCCACTCGGTAAATTTGTTTCTTCAAGGTTTAAATCAATGAACAATTGATCTCCCGCTTCCTTCCAACTAGACTTGTCATCGCAAATAACATCGATTGCCCTGGAATTCATGATGGTTAATTGCATGTCCCGATTTGGGGAATTGTCATTTGTTTTTGACCCCGGCCTTTTTACCCAGCTGTCACCGACGAGACCTTCTTCCGGATTCAATACCGCGCGTTCCAATTCTTCACGCATGTCCACGTCGGGACGGCGGACGATTAGGTTAAGTACACCATTATTTGAAGGTGATTTACGAATGTAATCCAGTTTTTCTTCGAGCTCGGCAGTTGATTTATGCGATGTCATGAAGGTACAAACGGATTGGTTTAATGGCTGTTGAGAAGCTTTACAATTTTTTTTACTCCTTGAAATTTTGCGTGAAGCAGGGCGGTGTTTCCCCCGTTGTCCGAAATTTCCTTATCCGCTCCGAATTCTACCAGGAGTTTAGCAATATCCACCTGGGCAAACGTCGCTGAATAAATCAACGCGGTTGCCCCATTGTTGTTTTGTGCATTTGGATTTGCTCCATGCTCTAAAAGTATCTGTGCAATGTCTTTAAAGCCTTTAAAGCAAACTCCCATCAGGGCAGTATTGCCACTGGCATCCACAGCTTCGGTATCAACGCCCTCTTCAAGTAAATACCTGGTCAATTCTGCATGTCTGTTATAACTGGCAAGTACCAGTGGGGTGAAACCGTGTTCGTTTGCCTTGTGAAGCAAACTTCGATCCTGCTTAACCAATTTCTTGATCTGCTTGATCTTGTTATTTCGTACTAAATTGAAAAAATCCATTACTCGCTTTGGTTAGTGAAACAAAGCTAAGAATATTGGTTAATAAATTGAGGAAACCGAATAATCGACCAATCGTAAAATCGTTAATTTTTCAAAATGACAAATGTATTGAGAGCCTTAATTGGGCCGGGTGGAGGAAGTATGGTTGATCTTAATTTCATCCATTACGGCAATAGTTTATTTCGCTCATTTTCTGTTGGCTTTCTGCACGTTTCCCTTTTACCAAACCATCTAAACCTGCTCCGGGCCACAAAATCGTAGAGTCCATCACGAACAAATTTTGGAAAAATCCTGAAGATTGAAAACAAGCTCCACATTCCGCCAACTTCAATCAAAATCCGGATTACAGCGGTTGATTTAATGAGCAATCGTCCATTTTGACTGAATACGATTGTATCCGGATCTTTGATTTGGGATTCTGATAAGTGCTTTTTGGCGGTTTCACCTTGCAAGGGAGCGAAGACCAGTTTGTCCTTTCTGTCAATTCGTATCAAAAAATCGACTGTTTTATTACACAAGCCACAAAGCCCATCGAAGAAGACAATGTTGGTATGATTGGAGGTAGGATTCAATGTGGTGTGTATTTAGGTCAGGTAAAATTAGGGTTTATTGGAGAGAGATAAGATTTCAGAATCCAGAATCCAGATTACTCACTTTGTGTTAAAATTTAAAGGTGTTCGTGAATCTCGCTTCGCTCGATTTCCAGATTCCAGAATAATGTTCATTCTACCTCCCCAACTTACCACCTTCCCGACT
>DNDT01000034.1 GCA_003487525.1 Flavobacteriales bacterium | reverse complement strand
GGCGCCAACGAGGCCCCGCCGGCCATTATTTCGGTTTTTATCGGATCGCAGCTCACCGAAATGCTCGACGCCATAGAACAGCAAGTTGGGGGTAAAAATCTGACAAGTGAAAAGAAAACCGAACTCAAGCTGAACATCGGAAAAATTCCGGAAATCCTTCTTGACAACACCGACAGAAACAGGACCTCGCCCTTTGCATTTACGGGCAATAAATTTGAGTTCAGGGCGGTCGGTTCTTCNNACATCAAGGATACTCCAAGGGCACTTGATATTATGGTGAGCAAATCAACCAAGGATCTTTACGAAGGCCTGAATGTTCTTTCATCGGAAGAACTGGACGCAAGACACGAAATTGAACTGGAGAATTACACCTTAAAAATTCAGATCGAATCCAGGGCAATCGGAGATGTATCCCAAAATCATATCATCCCTACTGCAATCAAGTACCAAAATACTCTGATTGAAAACGTTAAGGGAATGAGGGAAATATTTGGAAATGGCGACGGGGGAAGTTATACAGAAACTCAAGTCATTTTGCTGAAGGAAACCTCAAAGCACATTAATCTGATTAAGAAGAACGTCGATGAAATGATCGAGGCCAGAAAGATTGGAAATAAAATCAAGGATGCAAAGGAGAAGGCAATTTTCTACTGTGACAAGGTCAAGCCGCATTTTGAAGTATTAAAATACCACGTGGACAAGCTGGAAATGCTTATTGACGATGAGCTCTGGCCATTGCCGAAATTGCGCGAGGTACTCTTTACAAAATAGATTGATAATAATCGCAAAGCCTTGTCAGGACTATAACATAGAGTCCTTTGTCGGTGATTTATGGCTTTGAATATTTAAAAAAGTTTGATTACATTAGCAGCCGCTCAAAGCACGCCCTATTTATAACATTGATTATGAGGATTTTCAAGAGTTTTATTACACTGATGTTTATTCTGTTGGCTATGTCTGCCAATGCTCAAACTGATTATTTGGTCGAAGCAAACAACGTTTTTGCGCAGGAAAGGTACTATGAAGCCATTGACATTTATAAAAAAGCCTATACACAGACCAAGGAAAAAAGTGATAAAGCTTATGTAATCTTTCAAATTGCTGAATGTTACAGACTGGCGGATAACACAAAATAGGCAGAAGTCTGGTATTCGAAGGCGGTAAAAGCCTCTTATACCGATCCGATCGCCATTCTCTACCTTGCCGAATCAAAAAAATTCAACCAGAAATACGACGAAGCTGCCGATGAATATAAGCGATACCTTGAAAAGAATCCAAGTGACAAAAGAGGAAAGGATGGTCTGAAGTCGGTTGAACTTACGCAGGAATGGCTTAAAAATCCAACCCGATTCGAAGTAGAGAATGCACCCATCATCAATTCGGAATACGATGACTTTTCACCGCTGTTCGTGGACAAGAAGAATGACGTGTTGATATTTACTTCGTCCAGAGAAGGTTCTACCGGTAATCTCACACACGAGAGAACAGGACAAAGCATGCCGGATCTTTATGAAACCACCAGGGATCGAAAAGGAAAATGGAGTGAACCGAAAATCATCAGTGAAACCATTAATACCATTGAAAGTGAAGGCTCGGCTTGCATAAACGAAAAACTGAATACCATTTATTTTACCAGGTGTCCATATGGAAAGGACGGTGTATTTGGTTGTCAGATATACTGGTCAAAGAAATCAGGACAGAACTGGGGCGAGCCGGAACTGATACCGATAACAGCCGATACCAACACCGTTGGGCAGCCGGCCATTACCTCGGATGACAAAACCTTGATATTTGCCTCTGACATGCCGGGTGGATATGGCGGTAAAGACCTTTGGTACATAATCAATAAAGGCAAGGGCGTTTGGTCGGAACCAATTAACCTCGGTTCAGGCATTAACACGGAAGGTCATGAATTGTTTCCTTACATCAACGCAAACGGAACCTTGTATTTTGCCTCGACAGGTCACATCGGTATGGGCGGACTTGACATTTTCTCTGCAGAATCAATCGGGGAAAACAAATGGGGAAATCCGGAAAATCTGCAGTCACCGATAAACTCATCGGCAAATGACTTCGGAATTGTATACGACGGAAACAAGAATCGCGGGTATTTATCTTCTGATCGAGACGGAGGAGTCGGTGAAACGGATATCTGGGAATTTTTTATGCCTCCGCTTGTATTTGCGCTTGAAGGTGTTGTGACCAATAAGGAAACGGAAAAACCTATTCAGGGTGCCACTGTTCAGTTAAAAGGTACCGATGGATCAACCGCTGAAGTTACAACGGACGATAAAGGGGAATTTAAATTTGCCGACATGGGTTCGGCCAGGTACATCAATGAAAATACCTCATACACGGTGCTTGTCAGTGCACCGGAGTACCTGAATGCAAAAGGAAACGAAACAACCGTTGGTGAAGAGGAGTCAAAGGTGTTTTACCATGTCTACAAATTGGTTCCTGTTGATAAGCCTATCAAGCTTCCGGAAATTCTGTTTGATCTTGCAAAATGGGATCTGCTGCCACAATCAAAGGATTCACTGAACTTCCTGTATGATATATTAATAGATAACCCGACGATTATTATTGAACTGGCTGCACACACCGACTCCAGGGATACGGACAAGCGAAATCAGGAATTATCTCAGAAACGGGCCCAGTCTTGTGTGAATTACATGATTGAAAAAGGAATTGATCCTGCGAGGATGACGGCCATTGGATATGGAGAGTCCCGACTTAAAATTTCGGATGCGGAAATCGCCAAACTTTCTACACCCGAATTAAAGGAAGCGGCCCACCAAAAAAACAGAAGGGTTGAATTTAGTGTGATTGGAGATAACTTTGTCCCTAAATAACTTTTGTTCATTCAATAAAAGCGCGGCACTGGTTGTCGTGAGCCATGAATATTTCCGAACGGTACAATAAAAGAGGCGTTTCTGCCTCAAAAGAGGACGTCCATTCCGCCATTAAAAACACGGATAAAGGACTTTTCCCGAATGCGTTTTGTAAAGTCGTCGAAGATTACCTGACCGGTGATCCGGACCATTGTGTGGTTATGCACGCCGATGGGGCCGGAACCAAGTCCTCACTGGCTTACGCATACTGGAAGGAAACCGGCGATTTGAGTGTTTGGAAAGGGATTGCTCAGGATGCCCTCGTAATGAATCTGGATGATCTTATCTGTGTCGGCGCCACAAGCAATATTCTTTTGTCTTCGACCATAGGCCGCAATAAAAAACTGATTCCGGCCGAGGTTTTAAGTGCCATCATAAATGGTACAGAAGAATTGCTTTCGGATCTGCGTTCAATGGGCATTGAAATATACAGCACCGGTGGAGAAACGGCCGATGTGGGAGATCTGGTTCGGACCATTATTGTCGATTCAACCGTTGTGGCGCGCATGAAACGCAGCGATGTAATTTCTGTCGACATTAAACCCGGTGATGTAATTGTCGGATTGGCCAGTGACGGTAAGGCGGTATATGAAAAATTGTACAATGGCGGAATGGGCAGCAATGGCCTTACTTCCGCAAGACACGATGTATTCAATAACAACATTGCCGTGAAGTTTCCCGAAACATTCGATCCTTCGACTGACAAGGATCTGGTGTACAGTGGAAGCAAGTCGCTGACGGATCATGTTGACGGAGTGGAATTGGATGCCGGAAAACTCGTACTGTCACCGACAAGAACCTACGCGCCGATCATTAAAAAGATGATTGATGCTCATGGAAAGTCAATCAACGGCATTGTGCACTGCAGTGGTGGTGGTCAAACCAAGGTTCTGCATTTTGCGGGTGAGGGAATACACATCGTAAAGAACAATTTGTTTCCGACTCCCGTATTGTTCAACTTGATTCAACAGGAGTCAGGAACGGACTGGAAAGAAATGTACCAGGTCTTTAACATGGGGCATCGAATGGAGCTGTACGTGCCTGAAGAGATCTCCGGCAAGCTCATCGAAATCAGCCGTTCGTTTGGTGTTGACGCCAGAATCATAGGTCATGTGGAGAGCGGGAACGGTAAAAAATTGAGTATTCAATCGGAAAAGGGAAATTTCACCTACGGAAGCCATGAGTGACTTACTTTCCAAATTAGAGGAGATAAAGATTCGGTTTGATAACGTCACAACGTTGATCACGGACCCTGAAATTCTGGCCGATATGAGTCGGTATGTCAAACTCAACAAGGAGTATAAAGACCTTGAAGAGATGATGGAAGTGTACTACGAATACAAGAGTATTTTGGACAATCAGGCGTCTTCAAAACGCATCCTTCAGGAAGAAAAAGACGAAGAATTCAGGGAAATGGCCAAGTTGGAACTGGAAGAACTAACTGAACGCAGGAGTGCCATCGAGGAAAAAATAAAAATTCTGCTGATTCCTCAGGATCCGGAAGATGCAAAAAACTGCGTGGTTGAGATCAGAGGAGGTACCGGGGGAGATGAAGCGAGTATTTTTGCAGGTGACTTGTACAGAATGTATGTCAAGTTTTGTGAGACAAAAAATTGGAAAATCGAACCTGTCGATCAAACCGAAGGAACCGCAGGTGGATATAAAGAAATCATATTCAATATTATTGGACGAAACGCCTACGGTGTGATGAAGTATGAGTCCGGTGTACACAGGGTGCAGCGTGTTCCTCAAACCGAAACACAGGGCAGGGTTCACACATCTGCTGCATCGGTGGTTGTGCTTCCCGAGGCTGAAGAATTTGATGTCGAGGTAAAAGAGTCTGACTTAAGGGTGGATTCATATTGTTCCAGTGGTCCGGGAGGACAGTCGGTCAATACGACGTATTCGGCCATCCGGCTTACCCACATTCCAACAGGCATCGTTGCTCAATGTCAGGATCAGAAGTCAAAATTGAAAAATTACGACAAGGCGCTGAGCGTTCTGAGGTCCAGAATCTATGAGATGGAGTTGCAAAAACACCTGGAAGAAATATCCAGCAAAAGAAAAACCATGGTGAGCACGGGAGATCGGTCGGCGAAAATCAGAACCTACAATTTTCCGCAGGGAAGGGTTACCGACCACCGAATCGGACTCACCCTTTACAATTTGTCCAACATCATGAACGGGGACATTTCAGAAATCATTGACGCGCTTCAGGTTGCCGAAAATGCAGAGAAAATGAAGGAGGGCATTCGATTATGAAGAAGGCGGAAATCATAGATCAGATAAAGAAAAAGGCTTCTTTTTTATGTGTGGGGCTGGATACGGATCTGCAAAAGATTCCCTCTCATTTGCTCAGCGAACCCGATCCGGTTTTTGCTTTTAACAAGGAGATCATCGATCACACGCGGGACTACTGTGTGTCATACAAACTCAACACAGCGTTTTACGAATACCTCGGAGTCAAGGGAATTGAGTCTATGATGAAAACAATCGACTACATTTCAGACGAACATTTTGTCATTGCCGATGCGAAAAGAGGTGACATCGGAAATACATCCTCGATGTATGCGAAGGCTTTCTTTGAAACCATCAATGCGGATGCCATTACCCTCTCACCATACATGGGCAGGGACTCCATTGGTCCGTTTCTGCATTTTAAGGATAAATGGGCCATTGTACTGGCGCTGACATCGAATGAGGGTGCTGATGATTTTCAGTTTTCTTCCATTACGGAAAACGCAAGTCAGACCAGGGCCTTGTATGAACAAGTGCTGGAAAAAGTATCCTCCTGGGGTAGTGCTGAAAATACCATGTTTGTTGTTGGGGCTACCAAGGGGTCCTATTTTGAAAAGATTCGGAAAATTGTTCCCAAACACTTTCTGCTCGTACCGGGTATCGGTGCTCAGGGCGGTGACCTGGGTGAACTGTGCAGATACGGTCTTAATGAAGAAATCGGATTACTTGTGAACAGCTCACGGGCAATCATCTATTCGGGCCACGGACATGACTTTGGAGTACAGGCAGGCAAAGCGGCCAAAGAGGTTCAAGAGGCTATGAAAAGGGAACTTTCATCCAGGAATTTAATTTAACCAATAGGCCTTAAAACACTTCCTGTCCCATTAACCCGGGAGAGTGAAACGTATTTTCTGGGCATCCGAAATTACATGTTAGCTTAAAAAATGTTTAATTTGCACGTAGAAAGCTCAGGTAATTAACTGATTATGGAAAAGTTTCAGTCCATTGTTGAAAAGAGGGTATTTGGTGTATGTGAGTACATCGGAAAGAAAATTGGTATTAAAACCTCAAAGATCCGGTTGTTCTTCATATATGCTTCGTTCTTGACATTTGGATCGCCTGTTATCATCTACCTTATACTGGCATTCCTTCTGGAACAGAAAGATCAGTTTAAAGCCCGTCGATCAACCATTTGGGATCTCTGAGCATGATGTTCAGGTGGTCGTTCAGACGGTTTTCCAGAATTAACATCGCACTTCTGGCCTTGCCAACTGTTTTATTGGTTGGTGTGGTGGGTTATATGAATATAGAAGGATTCTCATTCTTCGATTCATTTTATATGACCATCATTACCATTTCAACGGTTGGTTTTAATGAGGTGCACCAATTATCCGACGGGGGAAGATTTTTTACCGCTTTTCTTATCATAACTAGTTTTGGTATTTTCGCCTATGCGATCGGGGCAATTTCGTCATATGTTCTGAACGGTGAATTTAGGCGGTATTATAAAGAGAGGAAATTGGAAAAAACAATCGGAAATTTAAAAGACCATGTAATCGTTTGTGGATTCGGTAGAAACGGACGCCGTGCCGTACAAGAATTCATAGCCCACAAGACACCTTTTGTTGTCATTGAAAATGAGAAGGAAATATCGATGGAACTGGTTGAAAAGAATGATATACTTTTCATTGATGGTGATGCCAGAGAGGACGAGGTACTTCTGAAAGCCAATATAAAAAAAGCTCGTGCCCTGATTTCAACTCTTCCATATGACGCGGACAATCTTTTGACAGTGCTGACTGCCAGGGAACTCAACAAAGACCTGATCATCATATCGAAAGCGGCACTTGAATCCAACTACCGCAAATTGAAGCTGGCCGGAGCCAATAATGTCATCATGCCACATGTTATCGGAGGAGCCCAAATGGCTTCCATGATCATAAAACCGGATGTCATTGAATTTTTCGACCAGATTATCATGCAGAACCCCGAGGAGCCGGTACTGAAGGAAGTCCTTTGCCGGGATCTTGCCCATGATGATTCTGTTCACACCATTATGGAACTCAGGGGTATGAAGAAAGCAGGTGTGACCATTATCGGCATGAAGTCCGAAAATGGGGAATACGTAATAAATCCATCGAACGATACCAAATTGAAACCCGGATCCAAATTGTTTGTTCTGGGGACACCTGAACAAATTTCGTCCTTGTAGGTTAGAGATTTATATTCTCCTTGCACGGTTATCATAATTCTATATATTTGGCCGTATTGCAAATCTCACCTCTCCTATGAAAAAAATATTTCTTTACCTAAGTGCATTTTTATTTCCTATGTTTTCCATGGCCGAGTCATTGTTTACAAGTCTTGACGATAAAATCAATTCCTTTTTTGAGCCAATAACAGAAGCAATAGAAGCGGTGATTTTCTTTACGGTGCACATTGGAGGTGATGATATCCCATTTGTATTGATTTGGCTTATTGCAGGGGCATTTATTTTTACTTTTTGGATGAGGTTCGTGAACATCACCGCCTTTGGTCATGCCCTCGACGTGGTTCGGGGCAGATTCGATAATCCGGATGATTCAGGCGAGGTTTCTCATTTTCAGGCATTGACCGCGGCTCTTTCCGGTACGGTTGGAGTTGGAAATATTGCAGGGGTGGCATTGGCCGTTTCCCTTGGAGGACCCGGAGCGACGTTCTGGATGATTATTGCCGGATTGTTGGGTATGTCGACCAAATTTGTTGAATGTACCCTTGGTTTAAAATACCGGAATGAAAACCCGGACGGATCGGTCTCAGGTGGCCCGATGTACTATTTGTCGAAAGGTCTGGCAAAAAGAGGGTTCGGTAAAATGGGAAAGGTACTGGCGGCATTGTTCGCAGTTGCATGTATTGGTGGATCATTTGGAGGAGGAAACATGGTTCAGATAAATCAAGCCACACAACAGCTTGTTGCCGTCACAGGAGGAGATTCGAGCTTTCTGGCCGATTACCGATGGGTATTTGGCGTGATAATGGCATTGACGGTTGGTTTGATAATCATTGGCGGAATAAAAAGCATTGCAAGGGTAACGGATAAAATAGTACCCTTAATGGTAGCTGTTTATGTTNNGCTTTTTCCTCGGATGCCGTTTATGGGGGAATGGTAGGAGTATTGATAATGGGATTTAAGCGGGCGGCTTTTTCGAATGAGGCGGGAATTGGGTCTGCTTCTATTGCCCACTCGGCTGCCAAGACAGACGAGCCGATCAGTGAAGGAATCGTCGCCTTGCTCGAGCCATTTATCGACACCGTTGTCATTTGTACCATGACCGCACTGGTTATTGTGGTTACCGGTTACGGTGAATTCGGTCAGCAAGCGGCATTCGAGCAAGCAGAAACCATTGGTGGAATCAGCCTGACTTCCTCGGCATTTGGGCAGATCATCTCCTGGTTTCCAAGTGTCTTGTCCCTGGCTGTCATATTATTTGCATTGTCCACCATGATTTCATGGTCGTACTACGGACTGAAGTCGTGGACCTATTTGTTTGGAGAATCCAAAGTAGCGGATCTGTCTTACAAACTTATGTTTTGCATATTCGTAGTTATCGGTTCGGCCCTTAGTCTGGGAAGTGTATTCCGGTTTGGTGATGCCATGATTTTTGCCATGGCCTTCCCGAACGTACTTGGTTTATATATTCTGGGACCTGAAGTACTCAAGGATTTGAGATCGTATATGTCGAAAGTTAAAAGCGGGGAGATCAAACGATTTAAGTAATCCCGTTTATTGGAATCGCACAAAGAGAGAATCCGAAAACTGGTCGAGCTGACCAACAGTGAGAAAAGGGGAATGCTCTTTTTTCTGTTTCTTATAGTACTCATTCTTTATTTGCCAAAAGTCGTTCATCGGTATTTGAGGGATGATTTGGAAATGAACGGATTTCAATCTCAAATTGATCATTTTTCGGAAGATCGAACCGAGGAACGCACAACCCCGTCCAGAAAGGAATTGCCTATCCATAGTTTTGACCCCAATACTGTCACGGTCGAAGAACTACAGGCAATGGGGATACCTACTTTCCTTGCAAAACGAATTGAATCGTACCGATTATCCGGAGGCAACTTCAAAAGGGCAGAGGACCTGAAAAAGATTTATGGATTCGATGAGAAACTTTATGTCCGCGTGGAAGCATTTGTTTCGATAGAAAAGAAAACAAAAACCGAGGAGGAAGCAGAAAGAAAACCTTCATATCATTTGAATCGTCCCGTAGTAATGGATATAAATACGGCAGATAGTGCCGAGTTGGTTAAAATTCGTGGGATTGGCCCGATTTATGCTTCGAGAATTGTAAAATACAGAACAGCGCTCGGCGGATTTCACGATGTCATGCAGGTAAAGGAGGTGTATGGAATCAATGACAGCTTATTTACCAATATTCAGGACAATTTATTCATCGATACCCTTCCTTTGGTTACCAAGATTCGGATAAATAACGTTGAAATAAAGGAGTTAAGAACTCACCCTTATTTTCGATCATATAAATTGTGCAACGCACTGGTGAAATACAGAATTCAGCATGGAAATTACAAATCTCCGGAAGCCTTGAGAAATGTTCGGCTTATAAGTGATTCTGTTCTAAACCGAATTACGCCATACCTCTCATTTGAATGAGATTTCAGAAGCCGGCAATACGTATACATTCAATATCATATCTATATTTGTGGCCTAATTAATGATTGAGGAATGAATTTCGAGTTAACAGAGAATCAGCAAATGATTAAAGAAACGGCATCAAAATTTGCTGAGAAGCACATTCGCCCGCATGTCATGGAGTGGGATGAAAGCCAAACCTTCCCTGTAGAAGTGTTTAAAAAACTCGGAGAGCTGGGAATGATGGGTGTGCTTGTGCCGACCGAATATCATGGTTCGGGTTTGGGGTACCATGAGTATGTATTGGTCATATCAGAAATTGCCGCAGTTTGTGGATCTATCGGACTGTCTGTTGCAGCACATAATTCTCTTTGCACCGGACACATTCTTCAATTCGCAAATGAAGAGCAAAAGAAAAGATGGCTTCCAAAACTGGCCACCGCAGAATGGATTGGGGCCTGGGGGTTGACGGAGTCTGTTACCGGTTCAGATGCCGCAAATATGAGAACCGTTGGCAAGATCGAAGGAGACCACATCGTGATTAATGGAACAAAGAATTTCATCACACATGGCAAGTCGGGTGATGTTGCGGTTGTGATCGTTCGCACCGGTGAAAAAGGAGATTCAAGGGGAATGACAGCCGTTGTAGTCGAAAAAGGCACACTGGGATTTAGTGCCGGAAAAAAGGAAAACAAACTTGGAATGCGTGCCTCGGAGACGACTGAGTTGATTTTTGACAATTGCCGCATTCCGAAAGAGAACATTCTTGGGGAAGTTGGCGACGGTTTTATTCAGGCGATGAAGGTGCTGGACGGAGGAAGAATAAGTATTGCCGCTTTGGCTCTGGGTATTGCGAAAGGAGCCCTCGCAGCAGCGGTCAAATATTCAAAAGAACGAGAGCAATTTGGAAGTCCGATATCCAACTTTCAGGCAATTTCATTCAAACTGGCTGAAATGTCGACTGAAATTGAGGCGGCAAGTCTTTTGATATCGCAAGCCGCCGATCGAAAAAACAGGGGTGAAAGCGTTACCAAGGAATCTGCCATGGCAAAATATCTGGCATCTGAAGTTGCGGTGAGAGTTTCGACCGAGGCGGTTCAAATCTTCGGTGGATATGGATACACCAAAGATTTTCCGGT
>DNDT01000350.1 GCA_003487525.1 Flavobacteriales bacterium | reverse complement strand
TGTCGGGGTTTGATCTCGCCGTGAATGCGGTTCCCGGGTTTATGGGATTTCGGACCTTGAAAAAAATTATTGAAGCGGGACTGGACGTGGTGGATATCTCTTTTTTTAATGAGAATCCATTTGAATTGGACGAAATAGCCAGAGAAAAGGAGGTTACCGCCATTATAGATTGTGGAGTTGCACCGGGATTAAGCAACATCATTCTGGGATATCATGCTTCGGTCACAAATCTGGAGTCCTTTGTATGTTACGTCGGAGGATTGCCCGTTAAGAGAGAATTGCCATTTGAATACAAAGCGCCCTTTTCTCCGATCGATGTCATCGCTGAATACACGCGTCCCGCCCGAATAATAGAAAACGGAAAGATGATTACCAGAGAGGCGTTGTCCGAAAAGGAAATTCTTGAATTTCAGGATTTGGGAAAACTGGAAGCCTTCAATACAGATGGTTTGCGAAGCATTATTCACACGATGAAGGTTCCGAATATGAAGGAAAAAACGCTAAGGTACCCGGGCCATGCCTACATTATGGAGGGATTTCGGNNTTTCAGCGAAAAGGAGGTGGAGGTCAAAGGAAAAAGGATCAGGCCGATTGACCTGACATCCAAACTGTTATTTGAATGCTGGAATCTATCTCCGGAGGATGAGGAATTTACGATTATGAGAGTTGATTTGTCTGACAGTCATACCAAAATTCGCTATACAATTTATGACAATGGTGATCGTAAAAATGAGATGTCTTCAATGTCGAGATTGACCGGTTTCACTTGTACGGCTGCTCTCAGATTGTTGGCGCAATCAAACGAATTTCCTGTTGGAATTCTTGCACCGGAGTTGCTGGGAAGGTCACCTGAAGCATTTAATTTTATACTTGAAAGCCTTAAAAACAAAGGTATTTCGATTAAAATAGAATCTCTCTAATCCCCTGGTTATTTCTGTTTTTTGGGCCATGGCAAGTTTTTGAACTTTGTTCATCATTTGCTTCGTCAATTTTTTATTTTTACTTTCAAAACAAAAACCGAACCATTATGAAAAAGATCTTACTATTTTCTGTAGCGCTGATATCGTCTGTCGTTTTGCTGGCTCAAAATTGTCAACCGGTAATGCCTGATGCTGCTACGAGCCCTTATGTTGTATATGATGCCAATGCCAATCACGTAAATTCCGGTGATGTTGTTTGGGTTTGTAAGGACCTGACTGTCGAAATTTCGGGAGACGGTAATACCGTTTTTATTGAAAAAGGATGTACAATTACCCTTTCCGGAGATGGAAACACGCTCTATATGAAAGGAACAGGAAACCTGACTATTTCCGGAAACACGAACAATCCGGTGACCTTTGAGGCCAGTGTTACGTATAACGATAATGGTACAGGAAACACCTTGGGTAGCTGTGACACCTTAAAATACGACTACACGGATGCACCAAAAGCGCCAAAGAAATTTTGCAATGTATGGCTTGGGCTGAATGAGGTTAAGACTCATAAGACTTTAAGTTTATATCCAAACCCGGCAATTAATGTGCTCAACTATCAAATTTCTTCGGATGTAAATACCGCAACCATAGAGATATTCTCTGCTTCAGGGCAAAAAGTTTATGCCGACAATATTGCCAAAAAAGAAGGAGAGATTGACATTTCCGGTCTGAATAAGGGACTCTACCTGGTAAGAATAAATTCGGACAAGGGCCAGTACACCGGCCGGGTCAATGTGGAATAAATCAGGTCAGATAAAAACCTGGAAAGGCCGGCGTTCAACGTTGGCCTTTTTTTTTGCCGTCAACAAGGAAATGTTGGAACGAAATTTTCCGGTAGCCTATTTTATCAAGTCCAGATCGTATCTGGGCTTTAGTCTTGGTGATTTTGGACCGGCGGTCGGAAAGAACAAATATGCAATGTGCAGGGAAAGTGCCTGTTGTTTTGCCACATTGGATGCAGGTTCTTCTGTCCGGATGTCATTGAAGCCGTATTGATACTGGATTTTCAACTGGACCTTTCCGGCATCAGCTCCGAGCCCTCCGATTAAACCAAAATATGTTTTGTTGAACCCCTCCGAAGAACGTGAAGTTTCACTTTCGGTTCCGTTTTTTGGTAAAAGGCGTTCAAAAAGTCCGAGACCAAGACTTTTAATGTCAATGACGTCGAGAAAGGGAATGTCGGTGGTGGTTTTTAACTCGGATTTTAAGCCCGTGGTTGTATTGGCAAAGAAACCCCCGGTAAAAAAGAATCCTGATTTAAAAAGGTAATCTGCCGTCACCGGAAAATCAACCGTCCAGTATTCCGTATTGTTTTCCGTGTAAATCGTTCCGTCCAGGCTGAGACCTCCGATTAAATTGCCAATTAAATCTCCCACGAAACCGAGATCAGCGCTCGGTTCCTGAAAGGAATAGGACGAATATCTCTGGTTGACGGAAAATCCGAAGGATAATCTCCATTTATCCTTAAAAATCGGTCCGCCTAATGCTCCGAACGAAAAGCCCGGTTTAAGAAGACTTGCATTCTCGGGATTATCTTTAACGGGGGACAGGACAACTCCCGCTACTGGTGACACATACCACTTTTTCTGCGCCGCAACGGGCAAATTGAACATCAGAAGAACAATTCCTACTGTCAGAATATTTTTCATGCTTGCAAGCGCTAAGTTAAGATTCCGAGGCTGAAATTTGTGGATCATACACGGTCAAACACCTTGGCTGAATTCGGATAGCGTCTTAAGCACGATATCANNTGGTCGGATACATAATTTTTATTCAGTTGAGCGAGATGCGATTTATACTCTTTATCCGTCATCAGTTTTTCAAGGGCCCCGGCAAACTGATCGTAGTTTTTTACCGATAATGCCGACCCCATTTTCACCATTTCGACCGCTTCCCTGAATTTGGAATAATTGGGGCCGAAAACAAGGGGGGTACCGTATACTGCAGCTTCAAGGCTATTGTGTATTCCCATTCCAAAACCACCTCCAATGTAAGCAATGTCCGCGTACTGGTAGATGCTTGAGAGGATTCCTATACTGTTCACGATAAGCACTTGTTTCGAAGAGCCTGACTTACCTTCGATAAGTTCGGAATACAGACAGGCGTTGTTTCCGAATTTTTTCTTCAGTTCCTGAATATGCCCTGCATCTACCTGGTGGGGAGCCAGCACAATCTTAAACTTCAGTTCACTTCGGGCGATAAATACCGCAAACAAATTTTCGTCAGGAGCCCATGTGCTGCCGGCAACCACGACGGGATGCGACTGGATAAATTCTTCAATTTTTTCGAGTTTTAACGGACTGGATGCAATTTTAATCACACGGTCAAACCGATTGTCTCCACTCACTTCCACATTCGTTACATTTATTGACTTGAGCAGGTTTTTGGATTCGATGTCCTGAACAAAAAATGAGGTGAACGATCTCAACTGAGCGGAAAACCAGGATCCGTAAAATTTGAAAAAATATTGATCAGACCTGAATATTCCGGAAATTAAAAATAAGGGAATGGACCTTCTTCTTATCATTTCAATGAAGTTGAACCAGAATTCGTACTTCACGAATATGACGTACTTGGGCCGGCATATGTCCAGGAATTTGTTTGCATTTTTCGGGGTGTCAAGGGGCAGGTAACAGACAAAGTCCGCAAACTTGTAGTTCTTCAGATTTTCATATCCCGAAGGCGAGAAAAAGGTTACCAGTATGTTTTCGCCATTTTCCTTAAGTCGTTCGATTATGGGTCTTCCCTGTTCAAATTCTCCAAGTGATGAACAGTGAACCCACACCACATTGTTCAGATTTGTCAATCCGGATCTAAGCTGGTTTTCCCAGTTTTTTCGGCCGGTTACCCAAAGGGCAGATTTTTTGTGGAACAGTGAGAAAATCACCGCTAATGTGTTAAAACATCGAACCAAAAAAGTGTAGAAAAAGCGCATTGTCTATTGGTAATAATATTCATCCGGAGCACTTCTGTACAAGGTAATCATCCATCCGAACCGGATCCCGATCATTGAATCGAAACGTGTCGCATTGTCATAGGATCTGGTGTCAAAATTGTACGTCCTGCGGTTTTTTGTCCATGCCTGTGTCAAATCCAGTCCGGCGTAAAAATTGATCAATTTTTTATTTCCAAAATAGGCATACCCGATAAACTGGTTCATGGAAAATCCATTAGAAAGCCTGTCATACCCTTTTTTATAGTCATCTTCCAGTTGAGGAATCTGGGCATCCCTGAAATCGATGATTATTTTGTGCTGGAGTATTCCGAATCCGCACGTAAGCATTATTCCGCTGTTCGGATTTGGACTGAGCACCGGAATAATATATCCTCCGGACAGAAACATGCTGTACCCGCTCATATCCAAAAGTGGATCTGTCAGTCCGCCTCCCACTTCAATGATTCCGCCTTCGTGTGTCTTTATACTGTCGAGGATACCTGTTTCTTTTACCCTGTTTCCAAATAAATAATGTGCTTTAAAACCGACAAAAACATTGGATTTGAATTTTATGCCAAACTGCCCTCCGATGCTCGAAAATGTTCCGAAGCGATCGTTCAGGTCCGCCGTGGGAAATTCAGGTGCATACGAAACTGCAATGAAAGGAATAGTTAAGCTGCTGTCAAGCATGCTTTTTTGGGAAAAAGCTGTTGTCAGCATTGAGGTAAAAATAAATGCGGTTAACGTGCTCTTTTTCAAACTAAAAACAATAATACAAATACTTTCTCGGCCAAATCCTTCGTATAAAATATTTATCTTCGCAATCCATTTTAAGCAAGCGTTTTCCTATGAAAAATATACAGATGGTAGACCTTCATTCTCAGTATCTTAGGATAAAAGACGAAGTAAACCAAGGAATGAATGAGGTACTTGAATCAAGCGCCTTTATCGGTGGTCCGGCAGTTAGTAAATTTTCTTCCGAATTGGCCTCGTATTTAAAAGTTAAACACGTCATTCCATGCGCAAATGGAACGGACGCGTTGCAAATTGCCCTTATGGCACTGGGACTGAAACCCGGAGATGAGGTGATTACCGCCGATTTTACCTTTGCGGCAACCGTTGAAGTGATCGCCCTGCTCGGACTTGAACCAATTCTGGTGGATGTTGAAGCGTCAAGTTACAACATTGATCCGGTTGCCCTGAGAAAAGCAATTACGCCCAAGACAAAAGCCATTATTCCGGTTCATTTGTTCGGACAGTGCGCCCCAATGGATGAAGTACTTGAAATTGCAAAAGAGTTTAATCTATTTGTGGTTGAAGACACGGCTCAGGCGATTGGAGCACAGTACAGTCATAAGGATGGAAGTGTTTCCCGTGCAGGTACCATGGGACATTTTGGGACAACTTCTTTTTTCCCGTCAAAAAACCTGGGGTGCTACGGAGATGGAGGAGCCCTTTTTACAAACGATGATGCCCTTGCGGATAAAGCAAGGGTCGTCGCCAATCACGGCATGAAGGTCAGGTATTACCACGACGAGATCGGGGTGAACTCAAGGCTTGACAGTTTACAGGCCGTAGTGCTGGGAGCTAAATTGAAGCACCTTGATTCATATGTCAAGGCTAGACAAAGTGCAGCCGATTATTACGACAAGGCATTTTCGAACTGCGAATTTTTGGAAATTCCTTCCAGGGTTTCGTATTCGAATCACGTATTTCACCAATATACGCTCAAAACAAGGGGAATAGATCATTTTGAATTACAGAAATACCTTATGGACAAAGGAGTACCTGCCATGATTTATTATCCCGTAGCCCTGCACAGCCAGAAGGCTTATACGCGTCCGGAGTACAAGGAAGAGAATTTTCCGGTTACAAATGAATTGTGCAAGTCGGTTATTTCACTTCCAATGCACACGGAACTTGATCTGGAACAATTGGAATTTATCACACAAGCGGTTCTGTCATACCGCTAAATCAAAAATTAATCAATGAAAATTACTGTTATTGGGACCGGATATGTTGGATTGGTTACCGGAACCTGTCTTGCCGAAACGGGAAATACCGTTACCTGCGTAGATATAGATGAGGAGAAAGTTGAAATGATGAGAAATGGCAAAGTGCCCATTTACGAGCCTCATTTGGATGTGCTTTTTGAACGAAATATCAGGGAAGGCAGGCTTACTTTTACTTCCAGACTGGATGAAGCCATCGACGGAGTAAGTGTCTTTTTTCTCGCGCTTCCCACCCCCCCGGGTGAAGACGGATCAGCTGATTTGTCCTACGTATTGGGAGCCGGGGCTCAATTGGGCAAGTTGCTCACCGGATATGCAGTTGTTGTGGACAAAAGTACGGTTCCGGTTGGCACCGCCGAGAAAGTGACTGCGGTAATTTCTTCAGAGACCGAAGTGCCCTTTGACGTTGTTTCCAATCCCGAGTTTTTGCGGGAAGGTTATGCGGTCGATGATTTTCTGAAACCTGACAGGGTTGTCGTGGGCACCTCTTCTGAAAGGGCCAAAAAGGTCATGGAAGAACTATACAAGCCATATGTGCGTCAGGGAAACCCAATTCTTTTTATGGATGAAAAATCCGCTGAACTGACCAAATATGCGGCGAATTCGTTTTTGGCAACAAAAATTACCTTCATGAATGAAGTGGCCAATTTCTGTGAATTGGTTGGAGCAGATGTCGACATGGTTCGAATCGGTATCGGATCGGACAGCAGAATCGGGAAGCGATTTTTGTTTCCCGGTCTAGGTTATGGGGGAAGCTGTTTCCCTAAGGATGTTCAGGCTTTGGTCAAATCGGGAAATGAGGAAAATTTCGAATTTCAGTTGCTCAAATCTGTCATGCAGATAAACGATCGTCAAAAGCTCGTTATTTTGCCAAAAATGAGAGCAAGACTGGGAAGTCTCAAAGGAAAGAAAATAGCCCTTTGGGGCTTGGCATTCAAACCGGATACCGATGATATCAGAGAAGCACCATCTCTTTACCTGATCGACAAACTGGTGGAAGAAGGAGCAAGCGTTACCGCATTTGACCCGGAGGCGATGAACAATGTTAAAAAACTAATCGGCGATAAAATATCCTATGCAAAAAACCAATATGAGGCGCTGGACGGTGCGGATTGTTTGTTGATTGCCACGGAGTGGTCGGAATTCAGAAATCCGGATTTTTCAAAAATGAATGCCCTTCTCAAGAATCACCTGATTTTCGATGGGCGAAACTTATATGAGATCGCGCAAATGGATCAGCTTGGATACGAATACTACAGCATAGGAAGAGGTAAGAACGGAAAATAAAGAAAGAAGATGAAGCGAGTTTTAATAACCGGGGCAGCAGGTTTTTTGGGGTCACATCTCTGCGATCGATTTATGACCGAGGGGTATTATGTCATTGGTATGGACAACCTGATTACCGGAAGTCTTAAAAACATTGAGCATCTTTTCCCACTGGAAAATTTTGAGTTTTATCACCACGACGTCTCAAATTTTGTTCACGTTTCGGGAGACCTGGATTACATTCTGCATTTTGCGTCACCTGCCAGTCCGATTGATTATCTGAAAATTCCGATACAAACCCTTAAAGTCGGATCACTCGGCACCCACAACCTCCTCGGTCTGGCCAAGGCAAAAAACGCCAGGATATTGGTTGCTTCGACTTCCGAGGTTTATGGAGACCCGCTGGTTCATCCACAAACAGAGGATTACTTTGGCAATGTCAATCCGATTGGCCCAAGGGGGGTGTACGACGAGGCCAAGCGTTTCCAGGAAGCCATTACCATGGCGTATCATCGCTTTCATAATCTCGAAACCAGAATCGTACGGATATTCAATACCTACGGACCCAGGATGAGGTTGAATGACGGAAGGGTTCTTCCTGCGTTCATCGGTCAGGCACTTCGGGGTGAAGAATTGACCATATTCGGTGACGGTAGCCAGACACGAGCATTTTGTTATGTGGACGACCTCATTGAAGGTATCTATCGCCTGCTTCTTTCCGATTACCATTTACCGGTAAACATTGGAAACCCGAACGAAATTACCATAAAGGATTTTGCCGAGGAAGTACTGAAACTCACAGGTTCAAATGTTGGGATTACCTACAGGGAGCTTCCCGAAAACGACCCAACTCAGCGCAATCCGGATATTTCACGTGCAAGAGAATTGCTTAAGTGGGAACCAAAGGTGGATCGCGCCGAAGGCTTGAAAATCACTCTCGAATATTTTAAATCGCTCACAGAAGAAGAACTGACGAAAAAAGAGCATTTTTCTTTCGACAAATACATTAAGCGCTGATGAATTATTTTGCTCATGAAACAGCCGTCATAGACGAAGGATGCAAGATTGGCAAGGATGTCAAGATCTGGCATTTCAGTCACATTATGCCCAATTGCATCATTGGAGATCGTTGCAACATCGGACAAAACGTAGTGGTTTCGCCAGGGGTAAAACTTGGAATCAATGTCAAAATACAAAACAATGTATCCCTCTACACAGGAGTAATTTGTGAGGATGATGTTTTTTTGGGCCCATCGATGGTGTTCACAAACATTACCAATCCAAGAAGTGCGGTCGTAAGAAGGGAACAATACGTCGAAACCCTGGTTAAAAAAGGAGCATCCATTGGTGCCAATGCGACCATTGTATGTGGCAACACCATAGGCTCGTTTGCACTAATTGGTGCCGGGGCAGTAGTAACAAAACCGGTACCGGCGTATGCATTGCTTGTCGGAAATCCCGCCAAACAGATTGGTTGGGTAAGTGAATACGGACACCGGTTGGAATTCGATGAAAAAGCGCTGGCGATATGCCCGGAAAGCGGTGAAATGTATGAGTTGATAGACGGTGTGGTTTCTAAAAAATCGGACAAATAGTTATGGAAAAAGTAAAATTTGCCATCGTTGGCTGTGGGCATATTGGCAAACGACATGCGGAAATGGTTGTTGGGAATCCCCATTCCGAATTGGTCGCTCTGGTGGATATCAAGGATAAGTCTGAATTGAATATTGAAAGATACGATGTTCCGTTTTTCAGCAGCCTGGATGAATTGATCAAGTCAGATCTGGACATCGAGGTAATCAATATTTGTACCCCGAACGGATTGCATGAAAGCCAGTCGATAAGTGCACTCGAAGGCGGGTATCACGTTGTCTGTGAAAAACCGATGGCACTGACAAAAGCCGGAGCGGAACACATCATTTTCAAGGCATTGCAGGTTCACAAGCAAGTTTTTGCCGTGATGCAAAACAGGTACAGTCCTCCTTCGGTCTGGCTAAAAGACATCGTCGAAAACAAGGTGCTCGGGGACATATTTATGGTAGAGGTAAAATGTTACTGGAACCGGGACGACCGATACTATAAAAAGGACGGATGGAAGGGCAAACAGGACATGGACGGAGGAACTTTGTTCACTCAATTCTCTCACTTTGTGGACATCATGTATTGGTTATTTGGAGACATTAAAAACATCCAGGCCAAGTTTGAGGATTTTAATCACAAGCAGACAACGGATTTTGAGGATNNGATTCGGGATTTGTAATTTTTGATTTTGTCAAAGGCGGAATGGGCTCGCTCAACTATTCAACGGCCATTTATGATAAAAACCTTGAAAGCAGCATCACCATAATTGGGAGCAAGGGAAGTGTTAAGGTCGGAGGTCAGTACATGAATGAAGTTGAATACTGTCACATCAAGGACTACGAAATGCCCGTGCTGAAGGCATCGAATCCACCAAATGATTATGGCCCGTACAAAGGATCCGCAGCGAACCATCACTACATTATTGAGAACGTGGTCGAAACCCTGAGGAATAAAAAAATTGCAACCACCAATGCACTGGAAGGATTAAAGGTGGTTGATATGATTGAAAGAATTTACGCATTAAGAGAAGAAAAACATGTATCAAAAAATCATCGATAAACAAGCGAGTATTGCCGTTGTCGGCATGGGTTACGTAGGTTTGCCAATTGCACTTGAATTTGCCAAACGGGTTAAGGTTATCGGTTTTGACATCAGTGAACCCCGTGTCGAAATGTTGAAAAACAATATTGATCCGAGCGAGGAATTGGATGCAGAGGCATTCAAGGACTCGGATATCGTATTTACCACCTCACTGGAAGAGGTTAAAAAAGCCAGTTTCTTTATTGTGGCTGTTCCAACACCTATAAACGAGCATAATCTTCCGGATTTGTCTCCGTTGCTAAGTGCCACAAAAACCGTAGGTAAAGCGCTGCACAAGGGAGATTACGTAGTTTTCGAGTCCACGGTGTACCCGGGTTGTACAGAAGAAGATTGCCTTCCGATTCTCATTGAAGAGTCGGGACTCCGTTACCCTGAAGATTTCAGCATCGGATATTCACCCGAGCGAATCAATCCGGGAGACAAGGTGCACACGCTTAGTTCGGTTGTCAAGGTTACGGCAGGAGATAGTCCGGAATCATCCGAAAACATTGCCAAAGTGTATGAATTGGTAGTGAAGGCAGGAGTTCACAGGGCGTCATCCATAAAAGTGGCCGAGGCTGCGAAAATCATTGAAAATACCCAGCGAGATGTGAACATTGCACTGGTGAATGAACTTTCGATCATCTTTAACAGAATGGGAATTAATACCTTCGAAGTACTGGAAGCAGCAGGAACCAAATGGAATTTCCTGAAATTTCAGCCCGGTCTCGTCGGAGGACATTGCATCGGAGTCGATCCGTATTATTTGACGTATAAGGCGAAAGAGTTCGGGTATCACGCACAAATCATCAATTCCGGAAGATTTGTGAATGACTCCATGGGAGGGTACATCGCCAAACAAACGGTTAAAAAAGTTGTCAGTGCCGGTAAGAATCTGAACGAAGCCAGGGTATTGGTGATGGGCGCTACTTTTAAAGAAGATGTCAGTGACATCAGAAATTCAAAGGTGGCAGATGTGATTAATGAGCTAAAGTCTTACAGCGTTCGTGTAGAGGTTGTTGATCCGCATGCATCTTCCGAAGAACTTGAAAAAGAATACGGGTTTAGCCTTCTCGGTAAACCGGGTACAGGATACGATGCAGTGGTTGTGGCGGTAAATCACAAAGATTACGCCGGCCTGGATGAAGCGTATTTCAGAAGCCTGATGAGCAAAAATCCGGTACTCATCGACATCAAGGGAATATACCGAGGCAGAATAAAAGACATGACTTACTGGAGTCTATAAGGAATAAAAATGAACATTTTA
>DNDT01000311.1 GCA_003487525.1 Flavobacteriales bacterium | reverse complement strand
TCGGATAAATAATAACTGTAATTGTTAAGCGCCACCGTGTTGTTCGGTTCCATTTTCAGGATTTTTTCGAAGGACTCATCCGATTTTTCGTATTCCCCGTTTTCATTATACGAGTCAGCCATGCCCAGTAAAAACTGTACTTTCAAGGGATCATTGTCTACAATAAGCTTCAAGCCCCTTTCGTAACTTTCGACAGCCTCTTTGTACTTTTTAAGGCGGCTGTTACCGTATCCCGCAAAATAAAAACACAGAGGTTGATTCGGGAAAAGTTCCGCTGCCTGCCGGCCGTGAATAACCAGGGTGTCGAATATTTCCAGTTCAGCTTCCAGGATCAGCAGCTGACTCCAAATCGGGTATTTGCTTCCGTCTATTTCGACGGCTTTTTGAAAATAATTTCGGGCCACTTTTGGGTTTCCCAGATTCAAATTNNAGAAGCGCCTGAACCTTTGTGTCAATGTCCAGTTCCGGACTTTCAAACGCAATTTTTATGTGTTCCAGCCCCTTTTTATATTGCTTCTTCCCATTGTAATACATGGTCATTGAAAGGTGTATTTCCGCATTTTCGGGAAATCGCTGGGCTGCCTGCTTGTACGCTTTCAGACATTTGTCGTCCATGTCGTTTGCATTGTATATCTCGGCCAACAACAAATAGTATCTGACGTTGTCCGGAAACAGCTCTATTAGTGCCTCGATTTCATTTGCCGCATCGTCGACCTTGCCCATTTGTAAATAGAGGAACTGCTTCTTGAGTTTTACTTCTTCGAGTGGGCCGAATGCTTTCTCAAGCTGATCGTACACATCAATTGCCTTTTCCGGTTCTTTCAGATATATGCGGATGGATGCCAAATCAAGGTAAGCCGTATACTGGGTTGGAAAGTCATCAATGATTTTTTTGTATTCGACTGCAGCCTGTCGTATTTCCTTGGCAGCTTTCAGGGTTTCCGCATACATCAATCGGAAATAACTGTTTGTCGGTTCTTTCTCTGCCGCAAACTTTGCGTTCTCCATGGCATCCTGCAGCTGTCCGGAATGCAGATAAAGGTTTGCCAATTCGTAATGAGGCGCCGGTGCCTGTGGGTCTATTTTTTTACAATCCTCATAAAGTTTGGCTGCCTGCTCGTAATCAGAAAGAATTTTTGCCTTGCTCGCATCTATGTATAACCGCTCGAACTTGAGTCGATCCTTGTAGCTGATCTCATCACTCCGGGACTTTTTCTGGGCATACGAAGCGGACCAGGTCAATAGACCGGCAAATNNCAATTAAGAGTATTCGTTGTAGTCTCCAAGGCTGACTTCCTGTGCGCTTCCACTGTATTCAACGAAATTTCCAATCATTGAATTGCGAATCAGAACATCGTTGAGTCGGCTGTTGGTCTGGATGATGCTGTTTTCGACGATTACCTTATCCAGGCTGCAGCCATTTCCGATTGAAACGTGAGGGCCGACAATGCTGTTGTTCAGTTTCACATCCTTTCCGATAAAACAAGGTTCGATGATCACTGAATTGTTCTTGACCAGGTTCTCGTGCTGTTCATGTCCTACTCGTGAAAGAACGCGCTGATTGGTATAGACCGTTGCGTTTTTGTTTCCGCAATCCAGCCACTCATCCACTTTTCCGGGATAAAGTTTCTTTCCCTTGGCGTTCATGTTTTCGAGGACATTCGTCAACTGATATTCTCCTTTTTCCTTGATGTCGTTGTCCAGCAGGTATTTGATTTCATCCCTCAGGTTTTCTCCATCCCTGAAATAATAAATGCCGATAATGGCCAAATCCGAAACAAAGGTTTCGGGTTTTTCCACCAATTCCGAAATCGATCCGTCAGCGGCTAGTTTCACTACCCCAAAGGCGCTCGGATCGCTGACTTTTTCCACCCAGATAATGGCATCCTTCTCTTCATCCAGATCAAAATCGGCATAAAACAGGGTATCGGCAAAAGCGACGATTACTTTTCCACTCAGGCATTCTTTGGCGCAATAAACCGCATGGGCCGTTCCAAGGGCTTCATCCTGATGGTATATGCTTCCTTTGGCCCCCAGGCTTTCGGCAATATCAATCAGGTTTTTTTCAACCTCGGCTCCAAAGTCTCCAATGATAAAGGCAACCTCATCAACGGATTCGTGCGACAGCTTTGCAATTCCTTCGACCAGGCGCTGAACAATTGGTTTGCCCGCCACGGGCAATAAGGGTTTTGGAACAGTAAGTGTATGTGGCCTCATCCGTTTGCCCATTCCAGCCATCGGAACAATTATCTTCATCTTTTCGGGATTTTTTTTCTTTTATTTTCCTCCGGTACTTCCGAATCCTCCGGCGCCTCGTTGCGTTTCTTCAAGAACTTCAGTGTCCTCCCAAATAATACGCTCATGTTTTGCCACCACAAGTTGTGCCACTCTTTCGCCGTCTTCCACCTCAACGGTTTCATTCGATAAATTAACGAGAATGACTCCTATTTCTCCCCTGTAATCGGCATCAATTGTGCCGGGGCTGTTCAATACACTCAGGCCTTTTTTATATGCCAGTCCGCTTCTTGGTCTAACTTGTGCTTCAAAGCCTTTTGGTAATTCGATAAATAAACCGGTTTTTATCAGATTTCTTTCAAGAGGTTTAAGTACGACCTTCTCATCCAGATTCGCTCTCAGATCCAGACCGGCGGCCTGATCTGTTTCATATTGCGGCAAAGGATGCCTCGATTTGTTGATTACTTTAACCTTCATTTTTAACGGCTGCTAAGTTATTATTTTTTTAGGTCTCTCAAGGAAGATAATCCCAAGGGTAACAAGGGCAAGAACTAAATTGCCCAGGAGGATTTTGACATTGGAATTTGCCAGATCCAAACGATCAAAGCCCAGGTATATTATCAGAATCAGCGCCGAATATGCTGCCAGTTTTTTTATTGGATAGTGGATGTGATAATGTTTTCTGCCCCAGAAATAGGACATTGTCATCATTCCTGCATAGCAAATGAGCGTTGTCCAGGCAGAACCGACATAACCAAGTTTGGGTATCAGCGCAAGGTTGAAAAGCACGGTCAGAATGGCGCCGACAATCGATATGTATGCCCCGTACATCGTTTTGTCCGTAAGCTTATACCAAACCGAAAGGTTGTAATAAATTCCCAGAAAAATATTGGCAAGCAAGAGGATGGGTACAATTTGAGCCCCTACCCTGTATTCTTCTCCGACAAAAAGCATGACAATGTCGATGTTCATCATTAGCCCCAGAAAAACGACGAGACAGGTCAACACGAAATATTTCATCATTTCCGCATAGGTTTCCTTTGCGTCCACATCAACCGATTTGTTAAAAAAAAATGGTTCTGCCGCGTATCGGTACGCCTGAACAAAAAGGGTTATTAAAATGGACACCTTGTAGCAGGCGCCGTAGATTCCAACCTGGGTCATCGTTTCCGACAATCCGATATCTTCCAGCAGAAGGTATTTTAGCAAAATACGGTCAAGGTTTTCGTTGGCAATTCCGGCAACTCCGGCAATCAACAAGGGCGCACCGTAAATCAACATGGACCGAAGTGTTTTTCGGTCCACCGATATGCTCAGTCCAGTCATGAAAGGGAGCAATAAAAGACATTTGAAAATGCTGGCCAGCAGGTTGGCAATAAAGATATAGCCCACCCCGATTGCCGGGTCGTAAAACATGTCAATAATCCAATTGCTCCGGCCACTGTCGAACATCACCTTGCAATAGGCTATAAAAAACAAGTTGAGCCCAATGTTGAGGGCAATGGACGAAAGGTTTATTCCGACAAACCGCGTGGCTTTATTTTCCTGCCTCAAACGCGCAAGAGGAATGGAGGAAATTGCGTCAAGACCGACAATAATGGCAAACCAGATCACAAATTCGGGGTTATCCGGATAGGATATGGCGGCGGAAAGACTTCCTGAAAAGGCAATGCAAATGCCCATAAAAATGGTCGCGGAGACGACAACCGGCAACAGTGCGGCATTGTAGACGCTCTGTTTAAATTCGCTTCTGCTGACAAATCTGAAGTACGCCGTTTCCATGCCAAATGTCAGAAGGACAACAAGAAATGCCACGTAGGCATACATTTCCGTTACCACGCCGTAGTCTTTTGCCACGAACTGATACGTGTATAACGGGGTAAGTAAATAATTGAGAAACCTGCCGACGATACTCGACAAGCCATAAACCGCTGTTTGTCCAGCAAGATTTTTAAGCGATGACAATATCTTTAAAAGAAATTTATGATCTAAAGATACAGTGAAGATTCCCGGTCGGGCAGATGACCGCTTTTTCTTTTAACATTTTTTTTAACCATCAGGCCCCGGGGAAGTTAGGCTTACGCTTTTCAACGAATGCGCTCGTCCCTTCTTTGAAGTCCTGTGTTCCGAAACACTTGCCAAACTCTTCGATTTCCATTTCAAAACCGTTGACCCCTGACTGGAACCCTGCAATTATAGCCCTTACGGCCCCTGCAATGGCGACACTCGAATTCTGTGAAATGCGCCTGGCAATTTCTCTGCATCGGTCAATTAACTCGGCCTGCGTGGTGACGTGGTTTACCAGTCCCCAGTCTTTGGCTGTTTCCGAATTGATCATTTCTGCGGTTGCAATTAACTCGATGGCCCTTCCTTTTCCGACCAATTGGGCCAGCCTCTGTGTTCCGCCGTACCCCGGAATTACCCCCAGTCCCACCTCGGGCAATCCCATTTTTGCATTGTG
The DNA here is from genome assembly GCA_003487525.1 of Flavobacteriales bacterium. GTDB lineage: Bacteria > Bacteroidota > Bacteroidia > Flavobacteriales_E > Vicingaceae > UBA11591. The sequence continues at coordinate 1,941 of DNDT01000311.1, read as the reverse complement.
CGATGCAACCCTGATGTGGCAGGACATGGCCAGTTCCAATCCTCCTCCAAGGGCAAATCCGTTGACCGCGGCAATGACAAACGTGTTCAGGTTTTCGACCAGATTGAAAAGTTTTTCGTGCCCGTCTTTGCTGAGTTTTTTACCCTCTTCAACGGAAAATTGATAAAATTCCTTGATGTCGGCTCCGGCCACGAAGGCCCTGTCCCCGGCACCGGTGAGAATAATCACCTTAACCTCTTTATCCGCCTCCAGTTCTTTAAATGCAATGCTCAAATCATTGATTGTTTTAACGTTCAAAGCATTTAACTGATCGGGTCTGTTTATTGTCAATAGCGCAATACTGCCTTCTTTTTGGATAATCACATTTGAGTCCATGTCTTTCTATTTCTCACGGATTATTAATCGGTGGGTTAAATTAACTAATTCGTCCATTACTTCCAGGTCGCCTTTGATGCCGGATAAGATGTCAAAAGCTGAATTGAGCAAATGTTCGGATTCTGCTTTCAATGCTTCGGCTGCTCCGCAATTTTTGAAAATCCCGGCCACTTCTTTCACCGCCTCATCATCCCTTTCTCGCCCCGATTTGTATANNCAAACTTGTCCGGATCTCCATATACATCCAGGTAATCATCCATGAGCTGAAAAGCGGTTCCCGCCTTCAGCATAAAGTCGAATAGCCGATCCGAACTCCTTTCGTCCGCGCCGGCAATGATTGCGCCTATTTTTAAGCTTCCGGCCAGTAACCAGGCGGTTTTTAACTCAATCATCCGCATGTATTCGTAGATCTCAACCTGATCCCGGCTTTCAAAATCCATGTCCATTTGCTGGCCTTCGCAAACCTTAATGGTGGCCTCAAGAAAACACGAAAGTACCTGCGGCAATTGCTCTTTGTTGCACTTTGAAATATGCTGAACAGACAAGGCAAACATGACGTCTCCCGACAAGATCGCCGTATTGCTGTTCCATTTTTTAACCACGGACGCAAGGCCCCTTCTGACCGGAGCATCGTCCATTATGTCGTCATGAATCAGGCTAAAATTATGGAACATCTCAAGGCCAATTGCTTGATTCATAGCAAGTTCTGAGTCAGGTTTGAAAAGTCTGGCTCCCAGAAGCGTCAACAAAGGGCGAATCCTTTTGGCCTCAAGGTTCAGGGTGTATGAAATGGGGTCGAATAGATTTGGCAGGTCTTCCGGAAATTTCAACGACCTGATTTCTTTTTCTATCTGTTCCGATAGTTTCTTAATCATCGTTCAGACAGGAGATAAAAACTTTTTTCAAGGACTTTGCGAATTCCGCTCTCCAGATCCAGGAGGTCCCGGTCCATCAGCTTTTTCATTTTTGCGTTGTCCGGATGCCGTCGGCTCATGTCCCCTTCGTCCAGCGGAGGCAGAAACATCAGTTGAGATTTTGAGCCCGTGATTTCAATGACTTTTTTGGCTAAATCCAGGATGGTAATCTCTTCATCGCTTCCGATGTTTACGACATCGTTGATATACATGTCGTTGTAAAAAGCACTCAGACAGGCATCGACATTGTCGTCTATGTAGCAAAAGGTTCTGGTCTGGCTTCCGTCTCCGTAAATTGTTATGTCATCGTTTCTCAGGGCCTTGGCAATGAATTTTGATATGACAAACTCCCTGCTTTGCGCCGGTCCAAAGGTGTTGAAGAATCTGAAAATGGTGTAATCCATGTCAAATTCCTTTTTGTAGGCCTTCAAATACGCCTCTCCGACATTTTTCACAATGGCGTATGGCAGTCTGGAGTTCAGCGGTGTGGTCAGTTCGTTTTGAGGCAACTCGACGGGCTCCCCGTAAACCTCCGATGATGAGCTGTAGAAGACTCTTTTCACGCCCGTGTTTTTAGAAAGGCTCATGATGTTCTTCAGCCCAACAATGTCGTTCATGACCAGAATCGGATTGGCGAGGGTGCGTTGAACCC
>DNDT01000340.1 GCA_003487525.1 Flavobacteriales bacterium | reverse complement strand
GCTATTATAATTGATGTGCGCCCTTTGGTTAATATTTCCGTTGAACGCTTAATAAGCCCTTCCGTAACCGTATCGATGGAGGAAGTGGCTTCATCCAAAATCAAAATGTCCGGATTGGATACATATGCCCGAATAAAGGATATCAGTTGCCGCTGTCCGAGACTCAGCATAACACCCCTTTCCCTGACATTATAATTGTAATCACCGGGCAATTCCATGATAAAATCATGAGCGCCAACTTCCCTGGATGCATGGACCACGTCTTCAAATGAAATATCCGGGTTGTTCAAGGTTATGTTGTTAAGTATACTGTCCGAAAAGAGCAGTACTTCCTGCTGGACCAGCGCAATTCTCGATCTCAGGTTTGCGATACTGTATTCTCTGANNCAATGAATATGTTTCCTTTTTGAAATTCATAATACCTGCCCAGGACGTTAATAATGGATGATTTCCCCGAACCTGTCGCCCCTACCAATGCAAGAGTTTCACCGGGCTCGACATCGAGACTTACATCCTTAAGAACGTAATCATCATCCTTATAGGATAACCAGAGGTTTTTAATGGATATCTCTCCTTTCAGTCTGTCACATATGTATTGACCGGTGTCCTTTATGTATGAGTCTGTATCCAGAACCTTGAAAACGCGCTCGGCACTCACCATTCCAAGCTGCAAGGTGTTAAATCGATCTGCCAGTTCACGGATTGGTCTGAACAGGGTGTAGATGTAAAGAATAAATGCGACAAGATTGCCCTGTGAAATATGTCCGGCAACCACACCTCCGGCGCCCCACCATACCAGTGCAGCCAGGGATAAGGCCGATAATAATTCAACAACTGGAAAAAAAACCGAATACGCCCAAATGGTTCTGATATGCGCATTTTTGTGCCGCTCATTGAGTTCCTGAAACTTATCCAACTCAATGTTCTCGCGATTAAACAATTGAACCACCGACATTCCGGTAACGCGCTCCTGTACAAATGAATTCAGGTTCGAAACCTCGTTCCGAACCTCCTGAAAGGCCGATTTAATAGCCTGTTTGAAAATCTTGGTTGCGATGATCAGGAACGGTATGGGTATAAGACTGTACAAACTGAGCCTCCAGTCTATCGAAAACATGAAAATCAAAACGACAATCAGTTTTAAAATGTCCCCAAAAATGATGAGCAGACCCTGGGAAAAAACTTCGGAAATGGTTTCAATATCCGAAACGACTCTTGTGACCAGCTTACCTATTGGATTACGGTCAAAATATTGGGTTTTGAAACCGATTATCTTTTGAAAGGTCTTTAATCTCAGATCTTTAATGACTGACTGACCAAGCCAGTTTGACAAATATGTCTGGTAGTATTGAAAAACGGCTTCCATGATCAGAATGGAAACCAAGATCAGCACAATTTGTCTCAATCCTGCATAATCTCCTTTAATCACGTAATTGTCTATTGCTTCCTGTATTAAATAGGGGCGCAAGGGTCCGAGTATGGCAACTGCAATAATAAATGCTGCCGCCAGAACGACCATTTTTTTGTACGGCCGGACGAAGGAAAATGTCCTTCTGAGCAACTTATAATCGACTGCCTTTCCCAAAACTTCAGACATTATTCAAGGGAATTAACTCGTACGGGTACGAAATCGACTTAAGGTACAATCCACATGGGGGAACCGAAAATCCCGCTTTGCTTCTATCCGAAGATTCGATCACCTTCCTGAATTCAGCAAGATCCATTTTACCTCTTCCAATCTCAACCATGGTTCCAACAATTGCACGTACCATATTTCTTAAGAATCTGTCCGCAGAGATGTTAAACAAAATGATTCCACCGTTTTTCGTCCACAAGGCATGTTTAAGATCGCAAATATCCGTTTTTACATCAGAACCCGATTTTGAAAAAGAAGCGAAATTGCGGTACGATTTAAGAATATCACAAGCCTCGTTCATCAGTTCGAGATTGATTTTAAACGGGTAATACCAGGCCTTATTGATTAAAAATGGATCTTTTTGCTGAACAATTTGATACAGGTAACTTCTGGAGCTTGCGTCAAAACGGGCGTTGGCATCATCCTTTACCCTCACCACAGATTTAAAAGCAATATCGGATGGAATGACTGAATTTAGCTGGTAAATCAGTTTGTCTGCGTCCGATTCATTGATTTCTGCATCAAAATGACAAAACATTTGCATTGCATGCACACCGGTATCGGTCCTGCCGGCACCCGTCACAAAACAATCCGTTTGAAGCACGGTCGAAAGAGCCTTGTTGACCTCACCCTGAACTGCCTTGGCATTGTCCTGGATCTGCCAGCCATGATAAGCTGTTCCAACAAAACACAATTCGAGAAAATAACGATGCATGGAGGTAAAAGTATAAATAATTAATAGTCCGGAAATCTTGACCATTCACCATGAAAGAAGCATTTTTATACGATGAAAAAAATTTGTGTGTTATCGGATACGCATTCCTTTTTTGACGATCGTATTAAGAACCATTTAAAGGGTTGCGATGAGATCTGGCATGCNNGTTTTCGGAAACATAGACAATCATAAAGTGCGCATTGAAGTACCGGAAGTACTGCAATTCGAAGTGGAGGGAATGAAGGTTGTCATGATGCACATTGCCGGATACCCCGGAAAATACAATTCAAAGAGTCTGGGTTTGATTCGAGCGAATAAACCGGATATTTTCGTTTGCGGTCACTCTCATATACTCAAGATTATTTACGACAGGCAAAACGGGCATTTACACATTAATCCGGGCGCTGCAGGAAAATCCGGATTCCACCGGGTTGCCACCATTGTCAGGTTTAACCTTGAGGATAAAAAGATTACAAACATGGAGGTGGTCGAAATGAAAAGATGATTACCTCATTCGCTCGGTGGATCGCACCAGAGCTTCGTCACGTTTAATTGCTCTGATCGCCAGGTATGTCAACACCCAGGGCAAAATCATAAAGAGAATCCACCAGTTGTAATCTATTTTGAATTCGTCCGAAGAAATCTGAACCGGAACCTCTGAAATGTCGGGATACATCAATATTCCAACTGTCAAACCCAACAGAAGAATAAGTGAAATCTGAACCAGAATAACCTGACGTTTTCGGTTCTTAAAATCGAAAACTGAAATTGCCTGCAACAACATTATGACAACAAGCATACCGGACAGGAAATACGTAGAATAAAATACGTCCTCTTCACCCGAAACAGAAAAACCATTCAGGTAATAACTGATCTCCCCGTGGCCGGCGACAGTGCCCATCGGTATATAGAGCAAGATAAAGCAACTCATTAGAGAGATAAGAAGATAGATTGTTTGAACTCGCTGTATCATATTTTTTTCTTAAAACTTATTGGAACAACATTGTTCATATTGAAAAAAAACATGGCATTGAAAAAAGCATAAAATACCACTCCGGCTTGAGTTTCCAACATCGACTCCGTCAAGAAATTAAAGGAGATCAAGGTGATCAATCCCATGTATAGCATATTCTTAAAGAAACCAGGTGCCAAAACCGGGTAATAAAGATACAACCAAAAGAACACAGAACCTAGTATGCCAATGGCAATAAGCATTTGAAGATATTGATTGTGGGCATTTAGTTTCAGTCCCGCCAGATAACTGAAACCCTTTTCATCATATTTGTTGATCAGTTCACTTTTCACGTCGCCCGTACCATATCCCAACAAGGGTTTTTCCTTGATAAGTTCAATACCAATTTTCCATATGATAACCCGTGCTCCGGTAGTCGTAAAAGTCACCCGTTCGTCCGAAAGAGAAAAAACGGCCTCTTCAAGTCTTCCCTGTATGTAACTTGAATAGTTAAAACTTATGTAAATCAATGAGGTAAGCATGGTAAATACGATTAAACTAGGGAAAATCGCCCGGCTTCTGAGAAACCACATGATGGTTCCCGTAAATATCACCATGAACAACGTAATCAGTCCAATCTTTGAGGACAGTAACACAACGAACAAGGAAAATATCACAATGATAATTACCGACAGGACATCCGACTGAATTTTAAAGCTCTGCTTGTCGTATACCATAAAATAGTAGATGACGTAGATGCAAAAATTAAGATACATCGAAAAATAAGAAGGGTGTTGAAAAATGGATACTTCCTGGTAGTAAAATACGGACTCGTCATAGGTGTCGAAGTAGTAAAAAACAGCCACAGTCAGGCATATTATGGTAGCGATCAGGCACCCGATAATGAACCATACAAGAATATCCGAAAACTGCTTTCTTGTGAGGCTTCTGGCGCTGAATATAAAAGGAAACAGAAGAAGGGAAAACTTTACTTCAACGTCGAACCAGGCCGCGTTTATCTGGCTTGAATTAAAAATCCCTATCAATAAAATCGCATAATAAGCGGTCGTAAAAAAAAGGTACTTTGATTTGATTACACGATATGCCGCGGGTATACCTCCGTTTAAAACAAAAATTCCGCAATATGTCGCGATAACAATGGGTATCACTCTCTTATCCATTGGAAACACAAAAACAATTGCGCAAAGCAAAAAATGCTCAATCTGATTCAGAATGTTTTTAATTCTATTAGGCATTGAGCGAATTCAAAAGATCCATTGCAATCAATTCGGATGCATTTCCGTCACCATACAATCTTGCTTCAAAAGAGCAATCTCTTGCCAGCATTTCTTTTGCGCCGGAAAGGATTAGCTTTTCATCGGAGCCCGCCAGCACGTTCACTTTCGCGTCAAGTAATTCCACCCACTCGGTTTGCTCCCTCATGGTAACACAGGGTTTTTTGAAAAAATACGCTTCTTTCTGCAATCCCCCGCTATCGGTTAAAACCAAACTGGCGTTTTCAAGCAACGAAATCATGTCAAAGTATCCAACCGGTTCGATCAAGGTTACATCGAGTTTTAACTTAAACTTTTCGAGCATCTTTCTTGTACGCGGATGTATCGGAAGGACTATTTCTATCTCCTTATTTAGCTCGTTCAGGGCTTTGCAGATGGACTCCAATTTTGATTTTTCATCCGTATTTTCAGCTCTGTGCAGCGTACACAAGGCATAGTTATCAAGGGATAATTTACCGATAATCTTCGAGGTTATTTTGGATTTCTCGGCATAAAAAAGGGCCGCATCATACATGACATCACCGATGACCACTATCCGTGAATTAAAATTTTCAAAGCCTTCTGCCATTAGGTTTTTCCGTGCCTCCTCGGTTGGACAATAAAGAATATCCGAAATTCGATCAGCCAATATTCTGTTGACTTCTTCGGGCATCTTGATATTGAAACTTCTGAGACCCGCTTCCACGTGAACAACCTTTATATGAAGTTTTTTGGCCGTAATCGCACCGGCAAGTGTCGAGTTTGTATCCCAGTAAATCAACACAGCGTCAGGTTTTTCTGCCAACATCAATTTTTCCAGACCTTCCATCATTTGCCCGGTCATGGCCGCGTGGCCGAGGCTGTTTATGTTGAGCTGATAATCCGGTTTAGGAATTTCCATTTCCTCGAA
>DNDT01000334.1 GCA_003487525.1 Flavobacteriales bacterium | reverse complement strand
CCATCGGACTAGATATACCATGGCCAAGTATAACATTGGAATTTATCCCCAATATAGGCGTGCCACCGTAAATTTCATAATTGAAACGGTCAAAAAACTCATCCGAGAGCCTTCTTTTTCTGTACATGGTGTAGAAGGCTTCCATTTCTTTCAACACGACGTTGCCGGTAAATCCATCACAGACCAGGACGTCACATTTCTCATTAAATAAATCCCTTCCTTCGACATTCCCAACGAAATTAAAATCGGTTGTTCCTTTCATCAAGCTATGAGTAGCCTGAGTCAGCAGGTTTCCCTTACCTTCCTCCTCTCCAATATTGAGCAAGCCAACTTTTGGATTCTCGACTTTATATACAAGTTTTAAATACAAACTCCCCAACAAGGCAAATTGATAGAGAACGTCCGGTTTGGAATCTGCATTCGTGCCTACGTCAAGAATAATTCCGATGCCGCCATCTTCCTTAGGAACGATGGTCGTGGTACAAGGCCTTATAACACCCGGGATTGCACGAACAGAATACATCGAACCAACCAACATGGCCCCTGTGTTTCCTACGCTGCAGAAAACATCTATCTCATTGTTTTTCAATAGATTAAAACCAACTGCAATACTGGAATCCGGTTTTTTGGTAAATGCCTTGGTTGGGTGCTCACCCATTTCGATATTTTCGGAGGCATGAATTAAATCAAAATTGGATGCATCCGCACCAATTTCTTTCAGCCCATCTCGCATCTTTTTTTCATCCCCGATAAGCACAAGACGGCAATCCTCTCCCAGTTCCGAGAAAGCAGCATGTGCGCCTTTCAGGGTAGCTGCAGGGGCGAAATCTCCACCCATAATATCAATGCCTATTTTCATCCAGGATTATATCTCTAGAATCATGTTTAAAGCAATGAATATAAGAATACCGGTGTTATACGGCAATTTCTTTTTCTATCGCTTGTTTTCCCTTGTAATATCCACATTCTCCACATACCCTGTGGTACAATGTTGGCGCTCCGCAGTTTGAGCAGGTTGAAATCGTTGGTGCTACGGCTTTGTAGTGTGTTCTCCTTTTATCCCTTCTTGTCTTGGATACCTTTCGTTTAGGATGTGCCATAATTCACTAGTTGTTATTGGTTATATTTCTTTTAGACCTTCCCACCTCGGGTCAATCTTATTTTCATTTTCTACTTTCAGATCCCGAAGTACTTTCAATACATCCGGATCACAATCCGCTTCGTCATGAACCTTGCGTTGCGGAATCATTAAACTGAGACTTTCGTAAAAATACGCCTCAAGGTCAAGGATGTGTTCTGAGTCATCCAAAATCAGTAAATCATCGATCTCTTCGTGTTCGACCTGACCGTATTTTACAATGAGCTTTCCTTTTTCCTTCAAAGGAATATAAAGCCCTTCATTGCAACGATCACAAGGCAACTCAATCTGACCTTCATACGTTATTCGAAGATCCATCATGTTTGCCGACTTATTGAGATCAACATCAATTACAACATCTGCACTCAACACTTCATCGTTTCCCATTCTTTTAAAAAGATCTTGATCTGCTTGGAATTCCAGATGGTGAGAGCCCAGGTTCATCGGCTCAAACTGAATTTGAAATTGCTTGATCATACCCTTTAAAATCTAGAAAGGGCGCAAATGTAACCAATTTGACTTAAATGGTTAATGCGAAAGCGCATAATAATTTTTAAGGTTTACGAGGTACCCACAATTAAAAAACGGAGAGTCTGGAGGGCTTCAAATTAAAGGATCCCTACGAAATAACTTCTTCACTTTCAGTTAATTCGGATTTTCGTTGAGAAAAAATGTCGCAAGCCTTATAAACAGCCTGGCGGAATGAAGCCTCGGAAGCCAGTTTTTGTCCCGCAATTTCATACGCTGTGCCGTGATCGGGGGATGTTCTGATAAAATCGAGTCCGGCCGAGTAATTCACTCCATCTTCAAAACTCAATGTTTTAAAGGGTATAAGCGCCTGATCGTGGTACATGGCAAGAATGGCATCGAAGTTTGTGTAGTTGCCCGATCCAAAAAATCCATCGGAAGAATACGGTCCAAAAGCAAGAATTCGTTTTGTTTTGACTTGAGAAATAGCAGGAAGAATTACTTTTTCTTCTTCAGACCCGAGTAAGCCGTGTTCGCCGGAATGTGGATTTAGTCCAAGCACGGCAATCTTTGGACGGTCAATGCCGAAATCCTGCATCAGGCTTTTATGCAAGGCCTCTATTCGCCTGATGATCAATTCGGTTGTAATGGTGCTTGAAACTTTTGACAGTGAAATATGCCCGGTCGTCATGGCAATTTTCATTTTTTCCGAGCACAAAATCATCAAAGCTTCTTTTTCACACCGATCAGAGATGTATCCTGTGTGTCCCGTAAAACCACTGTAAAACTCAGATACATTTCTTTTGTTGATCGGGGCGGTAACGATTACGTCAACTTTTGATGCCAATGCATCGTCGGTCAATTTTTCAAGCGACTTAAATGCCAATTCTCCGGCTGCAGCAGTAGATTGGCCAAATTCAAGATCCACTTTTCCTTCAAAACAATCAATAATGTTAACCTTATTCCTTTTCAAATCGGTAGCAGAGGAAATTGAATAAAGCGGTAAATCAGGAAGATGAAGAATTTTCTTGTATTCCTGCAAAACGTCAATTGATCCATAAATTACAGGCGCACACATGTCCAACATGCGACTGTCGGAAAAAGTTTTTAGGATAATTTCCGGTCCAATGCCATTTACATCTCCAATGCTAATGCCAACAATTGTTTTTTCCCGTTCACTCATTTCTTTTAATCCTTCTCCAGCGGGTATGCCGATCCCCTTTTGGCTTAATATTAATTCGTAATTTAGAGTTCCCAAATGTACGGAATTGGTCAAAAGCAGAATGATATTGTCTATAAGATTTGCGCCGCTTAAATTAGTGGCACTTGCGATGTTGTTTCTGTTTTTCAACGAAGCATGGGCCACCCACAACAGAGCAGGTGAAATCATTTATAAGCGCATCGAAGGGTATAAATTTGAAATTCAAGTTATTACTTATACCGAAGTCGGACTCGACCATGCAGACCGACCGGAACTGGGTGTTAACTATGGCGACGGTAGCGGAATAGACTCAATTTTACGGACTTCCGAGGATTTTATTTTCCCTGATCATCCGGATATAAAAAGGAACATCTATAAAACCACACACACTTTTCCGGGTCCCGGTAACTATACCATAAGTATGCTTGACCCAAACAGAAACGGGGAGGTTGTAAACATACCAAATAGCATAGACGAAATGTTTTACATTGAGTCAACCTTGAATATTTCTCTTAGCACTACGAATAATTCCCCCATCCTACTGAATCCACCCATTGATTTTGCCTGCATGGGATACCCTTATTACCACAGCCCTGCCGCATTTGACCCGGATGGAGATAGTTTGTTTTACAGCCTGGTGCCGTGCAAGGGAATTGCAGGCCTGCCAATTATTGGTTACTCCTTTCCTCAGGCAAGTAAATTCATCAACATTGATCCCCTGACGGGAGTGTTGACCTGGGATTCACCCATTAGTCCCGGTGAGTACAACATTGCGATACTTATAAGAGAATTCCGAAGAGAAGTTACCAGCAATGGCAAGATTCGATTTTTTGAGGTGGGTTCGGTTATTCGTGATATGCAAATTGAAGTGGCCGGTGTTTGTCAAAATCGACCTCCGCTCATTTACGGACTCCGTGATTTCTGTATAATGGCAGGGCAAAACCTGCATTACAGTGTGTTTGCCACAGATTCAATTAACAAAATCCTCCCGGATAATGGTGGCCTGGTTTCAGTCTTTCAACCATTCGGAGGCCCCTTTGTAAAAGCGCCCATTGCTACCTGGAAAAACGAAGGGAAGAACCCTCTGGAACTAATCATTGACTGGAACACAAGCTGCGATCATGTTCAAAAGAGCCCATATACGGTCACTTACAAGGCAACAGATAATGGCACCCCTCATTTGTCCAGTTACAGCGCTTCCGAAATTTTGGTAGTGGCACCACCTGTTTCAAACCTGGTCGCCAAAGCAGAAACCAGCTTCATCAAGCTATCCTGGAACAGGGAAATTTGCAATAATTCCATCGGTTATTTGATTTACAGACGAAACGGAGCTTCCGGATTTGAACCGGATTCATGTCAGACCGGGGTTCCTTCAGGTATTGGTTACAAAATAATTGCCAATGTAAAGGGCATCAATGAAACCACTTTTGAAGACGACAACAATGGAAGGGGGCTTATTCCCGGTGAAGTTTATTGTTATATGGTGGTAGCCTATTTTCCTGACGGTGCAGAAAGTTACGCTTCACAGGAGGTGTGCACTCAACTGAAAAAAGACGTGCCAATTCTGACCAATGTCAGCGTCACCAAAACAGATGCAAGCGATGGAAGTATGTATTTGGCGTGGTCTCCACCGAATGAACACGATGTAAGTGTCTACCCCGGCCCTTACAGTTATAAAATATACAGGACGGCCAAAAGAAAACAATTGCAATTCGAGGTTATTGGAACAGCAGCTGATTTTAATGATACCATTTTTAACGATGTTGGATTAAACACTTCCGAATTGGAGTATATGTATAAAATAGAAATGCTCGACCGGAGCACGGGGCAAGAAGTGTCGATGGGATTTTCGGTGAGCGGCACCTCCATTTTCTTGAGTTCGATTGCGAAAGACAATAAACTAATACTGGAATGGAATGAACTTGTCCCATGGAGAAACATTACCTACGACATTTACAGACTTACTGAAAACGACGCAGACACCATACTGATTGGGACGACAAGCAGTAACACATTCACGCACACAAATCTGACCAACAAAAAGACCTATTGTTATTTGTTAAAGAGTACAGGTGAGTATTCACTGCCAAGCATTGCAAAACCCCTATTCAATTATTCACAAAAACACTGCAATGCTCCCGTGGACCTTGAACCACCTTGCCCTCCGGACCTGACTGCCCATGTCGAAGACTGTGAAGAAATCAAATCGTTGCTTTACGAAAATCCTGAGCGGTGTAATGGCGATGATGTGGCCAACAGGGTAGATCGTGTTCAGCTCACCTGGACGAATCCAAATGAAATGTGTGATTCCACGGATGACGTGCTCCGGTATATTCTGTACTATAGCCCAACGATCAACGGAAATTATGAGATAAAACACATTACGGACAATCAATTTGAAACATCCTTTGTGCATGTACAAAACAATTCCCGGGCAGGATGTTTTTATATAACAGCAATAGATTCCTTTGACAATGCCAGTCCAGTGGTTGACACCGTTTGCACCGAAAACTGTCAGTTGTATGAGTTGCCAAACGTATTTACACCAAACAACGATGGCATCAACGACCTGTTCAGGCCCTTCCCGTATTGTTATGTAAAAAGCGTGGATCTCACAATAATGAATCGATGGGGTGACGTTGTGTTTGAAACGTCAGATCCCGAAGTGCTGTGGGACGGAATTCATCAAAAATCACAGAAAAAAGTATCGGATGGTGTGTATTATTACACCTGTGTGGTACATCAGATTGCTTTAAGCGGAATTGATGACATTGAATTAAAGGGTATTGTTCATGTTCTCGGTGGAAACAACGCAAATAATTAATACCAATGTTTAGTGGAATTATAGAATCACAAGGTGAAATCAAAAGCCTTGATTTGAAAGGCACAAATCTTCGGATTGGTGTAAAAAGTCCAATCAGCGAAGAATTAAAAATCGATCAAAGCCTTGCACACAATGGAGTTTGCCTGACCATAACTGAAATCAGCAATGGGGTGCACTACACGGATGCCATTAAGGAAACCCTGGATAAATCCAACCTTGGTAAACTGAAAATTGGCGGCCATGTTAATTTAGAACGCAGTGTTCGGCTGAATGACAGATTGGATGGACACATTGTTCAAGGCCATGTCGATCAAACAGCTGAACTAATTGATGTCAAGGATCAAAACGGCAGTTGGCAATTTACCTTTCGATTTACAAAAAAGCCTCTGCATACCTTAATCGACAAAGGCTCCATTACGATTAACGGAGTCAGTCTGACAATTTCTGAATTAAAAGAAAATGTGGTTGGCGTCTCCATTATTCCTTATACCTACGAAAACACAAATTTCGGTGACCTTAAACCCGGAGATTTGGTCAATATAGAATTTGATGTGATCGGAAAGTACGTTGAAAAACTTTACCGAAACTAGAAGATTTGCTCCACAACCCGCTTTGCCGCGGATGATTTTCCCATCGTATAAAAATGAAGGCAGGGAACACCTTCCTGTAGTAATTCCCTACATTGATCCGCCGCCCATTTCACCCCCAAATCTGCTACCTCACTTTCATTTCTGGCAGCATCCAGTTCTTTTGAAAGATCATATGGGAGAGAGACGTGAAAGAACTTTGACAATAAACTTATTTGACTTTTTCTGGTGATTGGTTTGATGCCCGGAATGATCGGAACATCTATTCCCGCCCCTCTGCACAATTTCACAAAATCAAAAAATTTCTTGTTGTCGTAGAACAATTGGGTAACAATGTATTCCGCTCCTGCATCAATTTTTCTCTTTAAATGCATTAAGTCGGTTTCGATGTTTGGGGCCTCAAAATGCTTTTCAGGATACCCTGCAACTCCGATGGAAAAGTCCGTTGGCATGGCATTTATCATGTCTTCGTCGTTGTAAATGCCTTTGTTCAGATTATTGATTTGCCTGACCAGGTCAATGGCGTAATTGTTGCCTCCTTCCTCCGGAACAAAATGTTGTTCTGTTTTTATTGGATCACCCCTGAGGGCAAGAACATTTTTAATTCCCAGAAAATACAAATCGATCAGTGCATTTTCTGTTTCCTCTCTAGTAAAACCACCACAGATTAAATGCGGAACCGCTTCAACATCGTATTTATTTATCAGTGCCGCGCAGATTCCAACTGTGCCGGGACGCTTTCTGATTGACACTTTCTCCAAAAATCCTTTCTCCCTTTTCTTATATACGTATTCCTCTCTGTGATAGGTGACATTTACGAATGCAGGTTTGAATTCCATAAGTGGATCAATGCTGTCGTATATAGATTGAATGCTCTTACCTTTTAATGGGGGTAAGATTTCAAAGGACAGTAAGGGACTTTTGCTTTCTTTAATTTTGTCTGTGACTTTCATTTAAGTCTAATTTACAAGGCTTCAAAACTAATCATTCGTCTAAAGGTCTACATACAGAGAACCCCCCGAATAATTTCGGAGG
>DNDT01000207.1 GCA_003487525.1 Flavobacteriales bacterium | reverse complement strand
AGCTTGACCGCTTCTTCCTTAAACTCTCTCGTGTAGTATTGCTTCGTCCCTTTTTTCACTTGAACACCTCCGGGTAACGATCATAATCGTCACACACTTTTGGTGTCCACTTTTATTAGACCACTCCATAATTCACGCACTCAATATCGATATGTGCTCTCATCCCTGATCCACTTCAGTTGTTTTTCCCATGAAACCCCATGCGTTACCTTAACTTCATCCATTCTATAATCTCAGAATATCTCCACCCCACACTATTTCCGGACAGCGGAACCCTAGAAGGGAATTCACCCTTGCGTTCCATTCGCCATATAGTTGTCCGTGAGAGGCCTGTTAATTCATGAAGTTCTTTTGCTCGTACAATCCGTTCAGGCCAAGTATTTGGACTAGATTGCGTTGTAGACTTTGTTACAACATTATCCACCAAATACTCCAACAACTGGAAAGCAAAAAAATCGATCTGATCCCTTGTTACCTGAATAAATGAGATCTTACGGGATCTTGTCAGCTTCATCAGGTCATCGATTGAGCACCGCAGAAATAAACAGGCTTCGTTCGTGCTAAAACGTTGATACATTGAAATGCCCATATTGTTGGCCATTTCTACCATGTTATCTGGAAATGGCTCTTGATTCATGATTGCTTATCGGATTGCTTTTTTTCGTCTGAGCCATTTACGCTACGCTTAGCACTCATTTCACTCCTGTGAATGGCGGTCATAACATCGCGAACATCCTTGTCAGAAAGCAATCCTTCGTCAATCGCCTGTTTGAGCTCATTTTTATGAAAATCATTGGCAGCTATTGCTAGGCTTTCTTCTATGGTTTGCTCCGCTTGTTCAATCTCTGCGGGACTTCCCAGAACATTCGACCACATAGGATTATGTGCATAAGCCTTGCTATTTTGTACTTCTTGCCTGGCTTTTAATACGCCTTGTAGAGCAATGATTCTTTCTGTGTATGAGGAACTGCCTGGATTATATATGTTTCCATTAATCATAATGTTTTGTCCTTCCCAGTGGATCACTCATCAGGATTTCGCTTCAGCCAGTCAGATGCCGCATTGATTTTTTTCATCTTTTCCGTGAGTCTCCGAATCTCGTCTTCATTCTTGCCGTGATGTCTGTCAGGGTGGTATTTGGAGGCAAGATTTCTAACCCATCTGCTTATTTCTTTTGAAGAATACACTTTGTTTGGATCAAGGCCCAATGTCTCAAGCTGTGCGGCCCTCTGTGGATTATTCGTTTTTGTCCAATTATTGGAGGAACTATTGTTTTTAGCACCATGTCCAGACTTTTCCTCATCAGATCTCTGTTGCTTATTCTGTTTACGTTCGCCCCCTGGCCTGTGGCTTGAGCTGTCATTATGCGAATAGTGAGAATGGCGGGTGCGGTGCATCGCTTCTTCATATTCGCGCCGTAACCTTTCGAGTTCAGCTTCCCTGCGCCGCAGTTCTTCCTCTTTCCTCCTCAATTCCTCTTTTTGGGATTCGATATGCCTTCGTTCATCCCTAAAGCGGAAGCCGTTAATTGCCTTACTAATAGCGTTTAAGAATCCATCAAAAATGTGGGCATGTGGAAGCATGAACCCTGCAAAAAAGAAAATGACGGTTATCCAGATAGCGGCTTTTGAGTCATTTAAATTCATGACAATCGGGGCAGCTACAAAAGCTAGCAATCCCATTTTCCAGATATTGAAATTCCGAGTATGGGTGGCCATGTATCCGACGCCAGACATGATAACCGCTATGAATATATAGGTTGAATAGCTTTCCATTAGCGTGGCTTCAACATTTTAATCAGAAACCCACCACCGAAAGCAGAACTTACGAGCCAATCTCCCTCATCAGCAATTGCTGCAGCGGCAAAAAGCAGTGTGATAGCAATTGTTGGAAAAACAAAAAAACAGATAAAAAGTCCCCACTCTTTGTAAAGCCTTCTGACATTTTTAACTGAATATGCAATCGCATAACCAACAGCGAAGGCAAATATAGTAAAAAAAACATGTTCTGTTTCGTTCATCTCCCACGCCTTATATAGTAAACAAAATAATAACTCACATCACTGATAAGTTTTTCTAGGCGCTGTAGTGTTCTTGCTGGTCCCCAAAATCCAACCAAAGCCATCAGCAGGAAGGGAATAGTAGCACTTAGTACGTTATTCAGCTGTATCAGAAGGTTGAGGCAAAATGGCAGGAAGACAAACAGGGCAATGATTTTGATAAAGCCAATATTTCGAAACAGGTAGCCATTCAGGTAGCCCATCCCGGCAAATATTGCGATCCCTAGCCAGTTCAATTCATTGCCTACCACAACAGTTAGATTCATTAGCTTAACTCAACGTACTGCAAACGATTACGGCTGTTGTCGGGGAGCGGTAACCTAGCACGTCCTTTCTTGGAGTGTCGCTTCATAGACCAATTGTTAAAATATGGAGTAGTCTCCACTTTAATAGGTTGTTTATTCCCCGAAACAACCAGAGCCTGATCAGAGGAAATGGTTCGTACTTCTCCAGCATTTATTAAGTTGTACTCCTGGTACTGCTCCACATGGTTTAAAAATTGCTCCCTTTGTCGCTCTCGGACACGACCCGCTATCCTTTCAAAGAATTCAGCCGTTTCAGGGTCAGCACCGGCGTAGGTTAGATAGGTGTTGAATCCCCCTTGGATCGAGTTTGCATATTCCGCTCCGTAACGGGCACTCAACTGGCTGATACTCTGCAGAACAATAGATATTGAAACACCATATCCTCGTATTGTATTAGCAGTTGAAGCAAAATTCGGAATGGTTGAGTGGCCAAATTCATCGTAAAGAATGTAAACAGGGAGGGTTCTCCGGCCAGGCAAATTTCTCATACAGGCGTTAAAGACACTTCTGAAAAATAGGCTGGTCAGGAAGCTGTAATACTCTGCATGTTGGGCTGGAGTAATCATATAAATGATGGTCTTTTTCTCTCTTATGTCCTCTNNGGTTTATTGCATATCTGATCATGAATTCATCAAGATTGCGTCCATCTTCTCCAAAGTTTTGGAAGAGGTAATGGAGGTTGTGCAGATTGTAAAATTCCGGGTTTGTTTTTCCTGCAATTTGCAGGCATTTAATAAAAAGACTCGCAAAACGAACGGCTCCCTGGACCCAGAAGTCATCTTTGCCGCCTCGAGATGAAGAGCCACTTCTGACCAAAATTTCTGCAACCTGTTCAATTTCGATTTCATTTCTGGCTTCTGAAAAAGGATTAAAATGGCTTGAGTAATCCAACCTCTCAGGATCAATAACAACAACATTAAAACCACTACGTTGCATGTGCCCGGAGGTGGCCTCAAAGACTTCTCCCTTCGGGTCATTAACTACGATGGAACAATTAGACCGATCCTTAGCAAGTACGTTTGGGATGATATATCGAGATGTCTTGCCAGCTCCAATTCTTGCCACAACACAGGCATTCTGCATGCTGTCTCTTTCTGAAAGGTACAATTTGTCGCCGTCC
>DNDT01000309.1 GCA_003487525.1 Flavobacteriales bacterium | reverse complement strand
CCCGCCTATCCTCGACAGAATATCGGCCATTAAAAGAGAGGCGGCAATTAAGAATTCTGTTCAGGAATCATTAAATTAGTATCATTAAAGTAATTCTTATGAAACGACTTTATACAAAACGTCTTGTCGTAGCCTTATGTGCCATTTTTCTGGGATCGCTTTTGCTCAGTTCATGTGCTGCTTCATCACCGGGGTTTAATTCAACTGGAAAAAAAGGCCAAAAAGTGAAGAGCTCAGGCCGTATGTACAACAAATAACCCTATTTCTCAAGGAGTAATTTCATCGAATGAAATTCTTCGGGAGAATACACGTTTAAAATGTACATCCCGCTACCCAGGAAAGAAAGATTCAATTTTTCATTTAATTGACTGTTGATCATGGTTTTCCGATACAATATCCTGCCACTTAAATCAGTAATTCTCAGTTGGTAAACCATTTGCGAATTCAGTCCGTTCAAATAAAACTCACCTTTGCCCGGATTTGGAAATATCCTTAATTCGTTTGAAACCACTCTCGAATTCGCACTTATTCCGGTAGAAATGCCTAGTTGATAGAAAAGAGAATCTGAGCAATCCAAATCATCTGTGATGATGACACTGTAGAATCCGGGAAGTAAGTTTGACACATTTTGACCGGTCGCTCCATTGGACCATTTAAAACTAAAGGGAGGATTGCCCGACAACAGTTCCAATTTTATTTCTCCATCGGCAGATTTTGATGAACTGCATTCCCGAATGTGAGCTCTGGCAATAATGGAACACGAGTCTCCGGTGCAGAAGAAATGACTTGTGTCCCTGGAACTGAATGCCGTGTTTTTAACCAGGGTGTCACCGCTGGACAAATCCCGAAGAATGTAGAATCCATTCCCATAATTGCAACAGATACCGTCGTTGGCAGCGTCCATGGCGGTGAGCGTGAAACAACCATCGAACAAACAGAGTGTATCCCTGTACAAACTTCCACCGGTAATAGTGGGGTAGTCTCCTTTTGAATGCATAAGGCTACCAGTGCTGCTCGAAATTTCCCAACTGAATTCATCACCGTAGTCATCTGTCTGTACAATCATCTCCAGGGTGACCGGTTCAGCTATATTCATAAATCCAAGATCTACCATGTTATTGCTTGTATCTGTTTCAACCTGCCCCAGAACATAGACCTTAGCTTTTAATTTGTAGTATCCGTTGGGTAAAGAAAAGGAAGTTCCACTGACATCTTTTGTGCTTCCGGATATTAAAGGAGAAAGCCATTTTACACTTTGCTGAAAGACATTATTTACAAAAAAATCTACGTTAACTGAGTCTATGGTCTGCAGTCCTCTGTTTTTCACTTTAACAACCGGAACGAATCCGGTCGAGCCACATTGAATGACATTCAAATTGCTGAATCCCAGGAGGGAAACGTCAATGCTGCCGGGAGTTTCGTTGGCTGACCTTCCATTGAGTATGGTTGTACCGGTATTGTCAGGGTCGAGCCAGAACTTTAACTGCCTCGCAGAACTGGGATCGTTGTTCCATGAAACCGAGAATTTCCCGAAATAGTCCTCACCTTCGGTAACGCTGCAAGAAGCTTCACCTCCATGCAGCTGACCGGTAATTCTTCCGTGGTGATCAAATAGCGGAGAACCGGAGGAACCATTTTCAGTCGTTCCCACATCCCATGATTCGATCTTCCAGTGATCATCTCCCATTAGGTAATAACCCGATGAAATACTTGACTTTTTGTCCACGGATATTTTCTTCACATCCCCACTGGGATGATGCATGCAAAAGCTGTTGACAGGTATTTCACCTGTGTTGTTCCAACCGGCGTAAAACACGTTATATGAGGCAGGTGGAGGTAAATTCAACTCCATCAACGCAAAATCGGATTTGGCGTCTCTTGCCCTTATCTGCGCTCCACTTATTGTTTGATTGATGGTAGGTTCGATGGAAGGTGAACAAGATGGTGATTCATAATTAAAGACAAAGACATTGTTGGTTGAAACGGGACAGTGATTTGCCGTCAATAAAAATGGCTTTCCGTCTTCTCTTACGTTATTTACCATGGCACCTGAACAAATCCGTGTATTGTTCGAAGCCAGGATCATCACAACGGACTGTTTCTGCTTTAACCAAGGCTGTCCTTCAGTGCAATTCACATTGACGTTGCACGTTCCGGCATCGCCAAAATACTTGTCTGACTTATCGATCCCCCTGTAACCGTAAATAACATGTGAGATGGTGATCGAACTTTCCAACTTATAATGGGGGTAGTAAACCTCAATTATTAAACTGTCATTAAAGATCCAGGAAGTCGAAAATTGACCGTCGTGGTGGCGGTTTTCGTCTGTAAATGCACCCAATAGTTGTGATTTATCCGGTGTATAAATATGCATCCAGCCACCAGATGGCAGATCGTATGTTTTGAAAATAAGATTCAGGCTTTTGGCATTTTTTGAAGAAATTCCCATTCTTCGAACTGCACTTCCATTTTGAAAAACGGTTAATTTGCTTTCCTGCTCAAAAAAAAGCAGTTTCTCTATATCGATGCCGAAACGATAGGGGATTTCTTTAATTCTGTCCTCCAAAAGATCTTCGTTCTGCACAGAAGACAAATCAGGGGCCGAAAGCAGAACGAAGTCCTGGCTGCTTAACTCTTCGAGTTCGACACCCTTCCATTCTCTCTCGTGTGAAATCTGACCGAACGCATTTAAACTTCCCGCAAATAAGATCCAGAAAACAAATGATTTGAAAATGCTCATTTGTTAAAGTTATCCAAAATTATCTTCGGTCGGGGTGAAGGTAAAATCAGGTATTAAGCATGACGGGCATTACAAGCATCAGGATGTCTTCGTTATCATCCATTTCCACCGGTTTAAGTATACCCGCTCTGTTTGGTTCCGACAATTCCAGGTTAATCTCCTCAGTCTTCAGGTTGCTGAGCATTTCGATCAGAAAAACCGAATTGAATCCAATTTCAATGTCTTCTCCGTCGTACTGACATGTAAGTCTCTCGGTCGCCTCATTGGCAAAATCCAGATCCTCTGCCGAAAGTTGAAGCTCGCTTCCTGTTATTTTTAGCCGAACCTGATGTGTTGTTTTACTTGAGAAAATGGAAACCCTTTTTACCGAGTTCAAAAGTACCGTTCTGCTCATCGTCAGCTTGTTGGGATTTTGCTTCGGAATAACAGCTTCGTAATTGGGGTATTTTCCGTCAATCAGCCGACAGACCAGTATGGTGTTTTCAAATTTGAACCGCGCATTTGTTTCATTAAACTCAACAGAAACGGCCTCTTTTCCTGCAAGCAGGGTTCTTAGTAAGTTAAGCGGTTTTTTTGGCATAATGAAGGCAGTGGCCTTCTCACTCTTAGCATCAGATCGATGGTATTTTACCAATTTGTGCGCATCCGTGGCAACAAAGGTGGTGCCATTCTTGTCAAGCTGGAAATAAACTCCGGACATAACAGGTCTTAACTCGTCATTACCTGTAGCAAATATTGTTTTGCCAACAGCTTCAACCAGTGCATCACTGTCAATCTTTACCTTAATGGGAGACTCCACTTCAGGAGTTTTCGGGAATTCATTGGCTTCGTGGCCGGTGAGTTTGTATTTTCCGTAATCCGAAGTGATCTCAATGCTTTGATTATCTCTGTCGATGGTGAAAGTCAACGGATTTTCAGGGAAACTCTTTAAAATATCCAAAAGCAATTTTGCCGGAATTGCGATTTCGCCTTCCTCTTTGGACTCAATGGTGAACGTAGTGACAACCGTAGTTTCAAGGTCAGAAGCAGTGATGCGCAAAGAGTTTTCTTCTGCTTCAAACAAAAAATCATCTAAAATGGGCAGGGTGTTTGATGTGTTCAACACACCGGAAACCAGTTGCAAATGCTTGAGTAAAGATGAGCTGGAAACTATAAATTTCATGGGCTAATGGTTGATGAGCAAAAATAACTTATTTGAAATACTCAGAAAATACAGATATCATTAATTTTCAACATTTTCCCTTGCTATAAAATCTTGTCTGTAGGCCAGGATTTGGTCAAGTGTTGGCCATTGCATCAGTACAAAATCTTCTTTATTCACCCAGCCGTACAACCTGTCGAGATTGTATTTATACGGTTCTCCCGTAACAGGATTCAGCGTACCGTCGGTAACTGGCTTGTAATAAGTGTAAAGCTCCGTTTTTTCGCCCGTTGTTTTTTCAACGATTATTTGGTGCAAGGCCGGACTGCTGATGACCGAATCGATGGTTTCTTCACTGCTTTCCACATCAATAAATTCAAAATGCACAGATTTGAATTTGTTAAAAAAATCCTGTGCGACCACCTGATTTACATCGCTGGTTTTTTCCATTGTGTTGATGTCGATCAAAGCAAACGAATTTTCGGTACGCTCGAGCCTAAACGAATTAACGGGTTTTTCCAGAAATCTGATTTCGATCGAAGCAATTTGATCGGCTTTAAGTTCAAAAATGGCGCGATCCCTCCAGAGGTTTTCATCGGTGAAGAATCGGGTGCTCAGATAGCCAAAGAATCCAGGTACGTGTGTAATGTAGGGAACGCTTGATTTTTTACCGCCAATTTCGAGCAACATATTCGTGCCGTAATGTGTCTTGGTGGCATGACCAACATAATAGACTTTGTAAGGCTTTTTACCACCTGTATATATTTCTACCTTCGTTGATTTAACGGCAAGTTCCTTGACAACCGTTTCGAATTTGGATTTTGATACCGGTTCTCTCACCGAGATTCGATTGAATGTTTTAAGCAGTAACTCAATGGCATCCTTTCGCACTTTGTGTTTTTGGTTTATGGTCCATGTCTTGTCTTCCTGACGTTCCAGCAACGCGTTTTGCCCCTCGTAATCAGATATAAAAATCTTATCTATGGATGCCGTGTCTTCAATGGCAAAATCGCTGTATTCACTTTTTAACGTTGAGCCTGTTCTGGAAAAATAGAGATAAGCTGCTATGAGAAGCAATACAACCAATAATAGGAGATAGCGATATCTTTTCATTTAAGTACCCGTATATTTTTTTCTTCTCTGGAAATTAAAAACCAATGCGAATAAGAGAACCAATACCGCAGGAGCTGCCATATTGAATATCTGGTAGTTCAGTCTCTCGGTTTCCAGTTTGGTTTTATCCAGCATTCGTATTTTAATTGTTCTCGATCTTGATACCATTAGATCCTCTTCACCACAGAGATAATTAATTGCATTTATTACGAAATCTTTGTTGCCGTATTCCTGTCTTGTGAATTTATCAACTCCCAGGGGGATTATCTGGCCATCCGATCTCACATGGTTTTTAATGATATCTCCGTCGCTAATGACGATCATCCTTGCGGGTTTGCCTGTTTCCAGGAATTTCACGCTTTCTTCTGAGGTGAATTTTTCAGTCAGACGACCTCTGAATACCGAGTTGAATTTTCCTTCCAACAAGACGGCAGTCGGCAAGTAAGACTTATTAAACTGTTCTTGTTGAGGTTCAAACCTGGTTATACCAAGACTGATTCGCACGGGTGCAAAAGCGAGTTTTGTATATGGCGAAGTGGTTAATAAGGTTTCCTTTTTTATTGAGTCATTTCCAACGATGTCGATGGTGCTGGTAAATTCTCCCTTGACCACATTCAGATTTTTTGTGATTGGATTTGCCGGAGAAGGATTCAACAAGGGGAAGTAAAACCACGGAAATAGTTCAAACTTCGGCTGATTTCCCAGCATTCCCACCGGTAGCGGAATCATTGATGACTGAATATCCAGGATCANNGTCAGAACGCGTGAGACTATCCATGCTTGCCTGAATCGGATCGATCAGCCACAACACCGAACCACCGTTCATAATAAACTGATCGATCACGTATTTGTCTTTTTCAGAAAAAACCGAGTCCGGTTTGGCGATCACGATGGCGTCGAATTTGTTTTTAACGACAATTTTTCCATTTTGATCTTCACGACTGGTAAGGCTGTGAATTTGATTATCGAGCCGAACCCGCTTGAGTGTGTAAAATTCAGCCAGGGAATTGGCAATGTCTGCTGTTTCTTCCTTGCTCAATTCACCATGTCCTTCAATAAAACCAATGGCCGGTTTTTGAGGGTTGCTCAGTTTCAGAATGGCACTGCTTATGGCATATTCCAGGTTTTCAATCGAAGCATTCAGCACATCCTCCGGTGATGCGCCCAATTTGCTTTGCAGCAAATCCATTGCAACCTCTCGCTCCTTATATGTAACAATCGCTCCGGGCCATATGATCTTTTTTGAAATTCCATCTTCATCCTGAATTTCCAGATCGGTTGGCCTTAGACCTTGCCTGTATAGTTGCCTGTAAATTTCATTTCTGGTCTCTTCGTCCGGACTTTCCGAAGGATTGATAAATTCAAAGGCAATGTTGCCGTCTTCGCTATATGCCCTGAATTCGTTGAGCATTTCAAGCGTTTCATTTTGAAGTCGCTTAAAACCGGCCGGGAAATCACCTTCGAGATAAACCTTGGNNAGCTGTCAGGTCAATTCGGAAGAACAAAAACCCGGCTATGTAATTGATCAGGACTAGAATTGCAAAGCCGATAAACAGGGAACTCTGATCGTATACCTTTTTGCGCTTTATGGATTTTTCACCTACCATTTTCTGCTACTTAATTTGGTTCGGGTGAGAAGAATAAAAAAGGTGATCAGGGATAGAAAATAAATGACATCACGGCTGTCAATCACCCCCCGGCTGATTGAAAGGTAGTGTTCGTTTATTCCAAGCTGAATAATCAAAGATTCCAGAAAATTTGGAAATCCCAGACCTGCAATTGAGTCAAATCCCACAAAAAAGAAGAAACAAAGGAAAACAGCCAGAATGAAAGCAATAATTTGATTTTCGGTTACCGAAGAGGCAAAAATTCCGATCGCTACATAGGCTGAACCGAGAAGGAGCAATCCAATGTAACTTCCCCAGGTCGCTCCCAGATCGAGATTCCCGACTGGATTCCCCAACTCGTAAACGCTATAGATGTAGATGATAGCCGGGATAAGCGAAAATAGAACGAGTACGACCCCTGCGAAAAACTTTGCCAGAATAATTTCAATTTCCGAAAGAGGCTTGGTAATCAAGAGCTCAAGAGTGCCCGTTTTCATTTCGTCAGCGAACGACTTCATTGTAATAGCCGGGATCAGAAACAGAAATACCCATGGAGCTATAAAAAAGAACGATCCCAGACTGCTGTACCCCGAATCCAGAATATTGGTGTCTCCCGGAAAAACCCAGATGAACAATCCAAGTGAGGTCAGAAAGACCAGTATGGCAATGTATCCGATTAAAGACCCTAAAAATGAATTAATTTCTTTTTTAAGAAGTGAAAACATCAGTTGATTTTGTCAGCGAGCAAAAATAGGATTTTAAGCGGCTAATTTGCGTCAAGAATTGATAAGTGGAGGAGACTCGTTGAATTCAATGGAATAATTGACTTCATTTAAATAACTTTGGCACCCCAATCAGCAAGTATGTTAGTGTTAAAATTTGGAGGAACTTCACTCGGGAATTCTTCCAGAATAAAAGAAGTAGCGGAATTAGTCGGCGATGGAGTTCCAAAAATCGTCGTGTTGTCTGCCATGTCGGGTACGACCAATAAATTGGTCGAAATAGCTCAGGACCTCTATGTGAAAAGGCATTCAGAAGCAAATGAAAAGATAGATAAACTCTATAAAGACTATCGAAAGGTAATCGATGAACTATTTGCAGATCAGATTTATAAAGTCAAAGCCATTGAATTAATAGATCTGCACACAAACAGACTTCGGGCCTACACCCAGGATTTGTTTACGATTTACGAAGAAAGAGCCGTACTGGCCTTGGGTGAATTGATTTCAACGGCATTTTTTCATTTTTACCTGGAAGAAAAGGGAACTGAAAATGTGTTATTGCCGGCACTTAATTTCATGCGAATAGACAAAGAAGGCGAACCTGATGATTTCTACATCAAGCAAAACCTTGAGCGTGAAATGGAACAGCATAAGGGCCAGACCTTGTTTATTACCCAGGGATTTATATGCAGAAATGCGTTTGGTGAAGTCGACAATTTAAAAAGGGGAGGGAGTGATTATACGGCGTCCATTATAGGTTCACTGGTGAAAGCTGAAGAAATTCAGATTTGGACGGATATTGACGGATTTCACAACAACGACCCCCGTTACGTCGATTCCACGGCTGCAATCAGGGAGTTGTCCTTTGAAGAAGCTGCCGAACTTGCCTATTTCGGGGCGAAAATTCTGCACCCTTCAAGCGTGACGCCGGCAAAAAAGGCAAACATTCCCGTTCGGTTAAAAAATACCCTTGATCCACTGGCGATAGGTACCCTTTTGACTTCAAACGAAACAGGCGAAGGGATTAAGGCAATTGCGGCCAAGGATGGCATCACGGTTATTAAAATCAAATCCGGCAGAATGCTATTGGCCTATGGATTTATGAGAAAAGTATTTGAAATATTTGAAACGTATAAGACGCCAATCGATCTGATCACAACCTCCGAAGTAACAGTTTCACTGACAGTTGATGACACATCAATGTTACCTGACATATTGGTTGATTTGAAGAAATACGGAACAGTGGAAGTGGAAGAAAATCAAACGATCATCTGTGTGGTGGGAAATTTTATTGCCGAGAGCAAGGGATATGCATTGCAGATCTTTGATTCACTAAAGGATATACCAATCCGCATGATTTCGTATGGCGGAAGCCGACACAACATTTCGATTCTTGTTCCCTCCGGGTTTAAGAAGCAAGCATTAAATGCAATGCACAAAAAGCTTTTCTAACCATGGAATTATTGACAAAGATGTCTCATTACATGGATCGCGAAACTCCATTTTACCACTACGACCTGGACTTGTTGTCGCGCACATTGGACGCTATGCTCAGTGCCTCATCGGGATATGGATTCCACGTACATTATGCATTAAAAGCCAATAGTAACAGAGAGATTCTGGAACGAATCAGTGCCAAGGGACTTGGGGCAGATTGTGTCAGCGGAAATGAAATCACGCGAGCAATAGAAACCGGGTTTAAAAAAGAGGACATCGCATTTGCCGGAGTCGGAAAAACAGATGTGGAAATAAAAACGGGCATCGAAAACGACATATTTTCCTTCAATGCAGAGTCGATGCAGGAACTGGAGGTAATTAATGAAATTGCCCGGGCAATGGGTAAAAAAGCACCAATTGCGCTTCGCATCAATCCCAATGTAAATGCCAAAACCCATCAATACATCACTACGGGTCTAGAAGAAAATAAATTTGGCATTAATTCCTGGGAATTTGAGACTGTGCTGGAAAAACTCGAAAACCTGAAAAACTTGGAACTGAAAGGACTGCATTTTCACATTGGTTCACAGATTACGGATATGTCCGTTTTTAAGGGCTTGTGTATTCGAATCAATGAAATACAGAAATGGTTTGTCGAGCACCGGATTATAGCGGAACACATTAACGTTGGTGGTGGCTTGGGGGTGAATTACGACCACCCGGACGAGAAACTGATTCCGGATTTCGATGAATTCTTTAAAATCTTTCATGATCACCTGGAGTTGTATCCAAATCAGGAATTGCATTTTGAACTCGGTCGTGCTCTCGTTGCACAATGTGGAAACCTGATTACCCGGGTTCTGTACATAAAAAATGGTGTCAATGTCGATTTTGCGATCGTTGACGCCGGCATGACTGAATTGATAAGACCGGCATTGTATGAGTCCATACACAGGATTGACAAAATATCGGTTACCGAAAATTCTGTCGAAAAGAAATACGACGTGGTTGGTCCGATTTGCGAGTCTTCGGACTGTTTTGCAAAAAGCATTATCCTGCCTGAATTAAAAAGAGGCGATCTGCTGGCCATCAGAAGTGCCGGAGCTTATGGAGAAGTTATGAGTTCGGGATACAATCTGCGTTCCAAGGTGAAAACCTATTACTCTGAACGTTAAATTTGGACTATGAAAAAAACTGCACTTAAGGGTATTTGGATGATTGTCTTCATCGCTATGGGATTGCACGTTTATTCTCAGGTGGCCAAAAGAATTTATTACGCGGATGAGAATCTGGTGCCGGATGCCCACCCTATGGATTTCACTCATTTGACTTTGCAGGTTTCTTTTGAACTGGAGTCATCGAAGGTTGTTGGAAATGTTTTGCATGATTTTACCGTGTTGACAGCCGAAACCGATACCCTTTTCATACATGGAATTGGAATCACCATTTCGGAAGCCGAACTTGACGGCAAAACAGTTGATTTTACCAAGGTAGATGGCGGTTTTGTTTTTAAGTTTCAGAATACGATGCATTCGGGAGAAAAACATCGATTGGGAATAAGTTATACAGCGGAGCCCATAAAAGGGATATATTTTATCGGATGGAATGACCCGACAGGTCGTTGCAGAAAACAGATCTGGACACAGGGTCAGGGAATTGACAACCGCCATTGGATACCTATGTACGACCTGCCTAACGACAAGATCACAACCGACATCTATGTGGATATGGACAAACAATATCAGGTATTGTCGAACGGTGTTTTGGAAAGCAAAAAAAATCAAAAGGACGGGAAGACGAAATGGCATTACCGGATGAAGGATCCTCATGCAACGTACCTGATAATGCTCGGGATAGGAGATTACAAAATCAAGAAGAGCAAATCTTCAAACGGGACAGCGATGAATTTCTATTATTATCCTGACTGGGAGTATCGCGTAAACAGTACGTATAAATATTCCGAAGACATGATGAGATTCATGGAAGAAGAAACCTGGATTGCCTACCCCTGGCCTTCGTATTCGCAAATTCCGGTACAGGATTTTATTTATGGAGCCATGGAGAACACCTCCGCAACGATTTTTGGCGATTTCTTCTTCGTTGATGACAACGCATATCTCGATCAAAATTACGTGCGGGTGAACGCCCATGAACTCGCTCATCAGTGGTTCGGTGACTACGTTACTGCCCGAACCTCTGCCCATACATGGCTGCAGGAAAGTTTTGCCACGCATTACGATTTAAGTTATCAGAGAATTGCATTCGGACAGGATTATTTTGACTGGGCGCGCAGACAGGCTACACTCAGTGCAATCGAAGCCTCCAAAACCGATTTAAAACCCCTGGCGCATAGCAGCGCGGGGACGGCCCGTCATTACCCGAAAGGATCTTATGTTTTACAGATGTTGCGGGATGTTGCCGGAAATGACAACTTTAAAAAAGCAATCAACTACTACCTTCAGAAACATGCTTTCGGCAATGTCGATTCCGAGGATCTGCTGGTTGCCTTTCACGAGAGCACCGGACTTTCTCTCGATTGGTTTTGGGAGGAATGGATATACAAGGGTGGAGAACCGCATTATAAGGTTGGTTTTGAAAAACTGAGCTCGGAAAAAGGGACATTTGGCCGATTTTCTGTCGAGCAAATTTATGAAATAAATGAGCTCACGGGTTTGTTTAAAATGCCCATTGATTTTGAAATACACTTTACGGATGGAACCAGTATTTCGAAGAATGTGATGGTCGAAAAAACCTATCAGACGATTGATGTTCCAATTGTTGAACAAAAGCAAATCAGTTATGTGTTGTTCGATCCCGGAAGCAAGGTGATGAAGACGGTGGATTTTAAAAAATCCGACGAAATGCTGTTCAATCAGGCTCTGAGTGCGAAGAGTTGTTTGGATCGTTACGATGCCGTCGTTGCTCTGCGGGAAACACCGTTTGATGAAAAAAAGGTAAATACGTATAAGACGATTTTTGAACGGCCAGAATTTCATGCAGTTAGAACTGAAATTTTGAGACAGAGTGCGGCAGACATCAGTGGTTTGGAGCTTTGGCATAAATCCCTTTCAGATAAAGATGTTGAGGTCAGAAAGCAGGGACTAGGATTAAGCAATACCATTAACCCGCTATACCTCAATGATTACGAAAAGCTGCTAAAAGACTCATCATATGAGATTGTCGAAATGGCACTCGAAATGCTGTGTAAGTCGCGACCTGATGATTGCAAAAAGTACCTTGATCAAACTGCAAAAATTGACGGTGCAATAGGTAAGAACGTGCGAGCCAAATGGTTGGCCTTGTCTTACCTGCAGAGTTCTGATCAGGTTTATTTGGATGAACTGGTGGATCTCACCTCAAATTCTTTTGAATTCAGAACCAGAATGAATGCCGCGAATGAACTGAAGTCATTGAATTATCTGGATCGAAACGCGGTTATAAATATGTTCAATGCACTGTTCAGCTTTAATGCCAGACTTCGAAATCCCATTAAAGATGTACTTGCCGAATTCGCGCTGCAACCTCAGCATCGTGAATTAATGCAACAGGTAATCTCTGAAGGAAATTGGAATGAACTGGAAAAGAGAAGGCTAAACCTGCTTCATTTATAGATATCGGGCCCTTATCATCCGGTCTTTTTTACTGAGGTCCTTTCTAAGTTCGACCTCCGAAAAACCTTCTTTTTCAAGCAATTTGATTATTTCTTTTCCGAATTTTTCATTGATTTCTAAATACAAGCGTCCACCCGGATTGAGTTTTTCTTTTGCAAAGGAAATGATGTGCCGGTAAAACAACAGACCATCATCGGAAGGAACAAAAAGTGCCTGATGTGGTTCGAACTCACGGACATTTGTGTGCAAGGCAGATGATTCTGCATTTGTGACATATGGAGGATTACTCACCAAGATATCCACGGGGTCGACTGTTTTTATCAAAACAGGATTCAGTATGTCATCTTCAATAAACTGAATTTCTAGATCGTGTGTATCGGCATTTTGGCTGGCCACACTCAGCGCATTAGAAGAAATGTCGCACCCACTCACATTTGCATCGGGGATAAGCTTTTTTAATGCCAGAGCAATGCACCCGCTTCCGGTTCCGATATCAAGAATGACCGGGGAGGAACCTGTAATAAAGTCGTTTACAATCCATGAAACAAGCTCTTCTGTTTCGGGCCTGGGAATTAAGGTGTGTTCATTCACCTTGAGCTCAAGATCCATAAAATGAGCTTTGCCAATAACGTATTGAATGGGCATTCCCGTTTTAAGCTCTTTCATGAGGTAGACCACCTGAAGCATTTCGGATTCCGTGAGTCTGGTATCGGGATGGGCCGCAATAAATATGGAATCATATCCGAAAAGATGTTCGATGGCCATTTTGGCTTGTTTTCTGATTTCTTCTCTGGGGTATAAGGCTCCCAGCTGAAGTTGAAAGTATGGAAAAACGGAAGTCAGCCTATTGTCTGAAAATTTCACGATCGAAAGTTAGAAAAAAGTATTTTTGAATTGCTTGGAAAATACAGAAACATACATGCGCCGCTGCTTTGAGCTCGCCTCGCAAGGGAAGGGAGCTGTTGCTCCAAACCCGCTGGTTGGTTGTGTCATTGTAAAAGATGGTAAAATTATGGCTGAAGGATATCACCACGGAATCGGACAGAATCACGCCGAAGTGGATGCCATTGAGAAGGTCGGTGATCCGGAATTGCTGAAGGGGGCTACCCTGTATGTTAATCTGGAACCGTGCGTTCATCATGGAAAGACTCCACCGTGCTGCGATCGAATAATCGAATGTGGCATTAAAAAGGTGGTCATTTCGGGATTGGACCCAAATGAGATGGTACACGGACGTGGATTGGAAAAATTGCAGTCAGCCGGTATCGAAGTGAAAAAAGAAGTACTTCTATCGGATGAAATGAATCTAAACCGAAGATTCAGAACTTATCACGAAAAGAAACGACCCTATGTTATTTTGAAATGGGCACAGAGTGCAGATCATTTTATGGATGCAGAGCGCACTGCAGGAGAAAAAGGCTCGGTTGTGATTAGCTCGGAAGAATCGCGAAAATTGGTTCACCTGTGGAGATCTCAAGAAGCTGCCATAATGGTTGGAACGAATACCGTTTTAAATGACAATCCCAAACTCACGACCAGATTGGTGAAAGGAAAAAATCCTTTGAGAATAGCACTGGACAGGGATATGAAAATCCCGGCGGACAGCAAGATTCTGAGTGACGGCAATCCAACATTGATCTACACATCACGGGAATCAGGTAAAAAAGGAGCAGCGGAGTTTCAGAAAATAGACTTTGCCGGCGATGTTTTTACGGATGTGTTGAACGACCTTTACGACAGGGAAATACAGTCGGTTCTGGTAGAAGGGGGGCATGTACTTTTAGAGTCAATATTATCTTCAGGTTTATGGGACGAGGCC
>DNDT01000513.1 GCA_003487525.1 Flavobacteriales bacterium | reverse complement strand
TCCTATACAGCTTCATCCAATTACATTACCATGCATTTCAACCCAGAACCAAAGCTCATTAGTGGAAGTGCGGAAACAGATACTGTATTGGAAAACTCTTCTTCAAACTACCTTATTCCTGTAGTGTCCGGATCTATATTTACCTGGTCTGCCGTTGGAGGCACCATAGCAAGCCCGGTCGGAAACGCCGTTACTGTTGAATGGGGCTCCGCAATGGATACGGCCAAAATCATGGTGGAGGAGAAAGATGCCGGCAATTGCAAGTACACCAACGTACGTAATGTTGTCATTATCTCAATTGTAGGAATCAAGGATGAAAACAACCTGATTGGGATCGGCTATGCCTATCCGAACCCGGCAAACACAAGGGTAACTATCCCGGTAGTTGTTGACGGAAACTGGGACATCGACTTGAGTTTATACGACATAACCGGTAAAAAAGTCAAAACCATTTTCCATGGAGCCGTACCGGGAAACAGGGATTTCGCATTTAATGTGGCAGATTTACAGAACGGCATTTACTTCTACAAAGTAACCACCGGAGACGGATTTGAATCGGTTAAAAAACTGAGCATTAAACACTGAGGAATCTAAGTTGCATAAAAAAGGCTTCCCATTGTGGAAGCCTTTTTATTGGTATCGTCAGAAACAGATCACTTCATAAATTTCAGGCTTTCATTCAGTCCATTGAAATTGATTTCAACGATATAAAGCCCATGCTCCAGAGAGGCCGTTTTCAATTCAATTTGCTGATTTCCACCCTGTATCTGAACGGCCTTTTCCATAAATAATCGACCGAAACTGTCTCTTACTTTTAGGTTAATCGAACCTCCCAGTTGAGAATGAACGAGCAATTGCAAATGGTCTTGTGCAGGATTCGGATAAAGCTTAAAGGTAATCTCGGTATTCATTAATTCCTGAATGCCGGAAAGCTTTCCCCCGACATCAATGGTGAACCCGACACCGCTTTTGAGGTGACCCGATGAATCAATTGCAACAGAATCACAATAGGTGTTTGTGCAATTGGCGTTCGAAACCGTAAGGCACAACCAATATGGTCCATTGCCCGCATAGGTGTGCGTAGGCGACTGGTTTGTCGATGTATGTCCATCCCCAAAATCCCAGAAATAGGACAGTCCCGATCCGGTCGAATGGTCAATGACATGGACCAGATAAGGCACAGGCTGCTGGTGGTTGTTGTATGCCTGCTGCTTTGAAAACAAAGCTGTACAGGAATGTGCCGGATTTGCGCAGTGGTCCAGGTTGATCACTACCGTGAGGTGCAGGGTATAGTACCCTCCCCTTCCGCTGATTGTATCGCTGTTGCAGTCCACAATCCAGGCCTCGACGGAGCCCTGTGAATGGCTTACCGCGAACGAATCGATGTAATGCCCGACCGAATCGGTCATCACAACGGACTGCTGTGCGTAGGTGGTATTTAAATCAACGTCGATGTGAACAGGGACGGGTGTGTGATTGATGTTCGAAATCACTCCCTTGACAGTGAGTGTTTGCTGTGCATGGAGTCCAAGCGCAAATAACATGCCGGACAGGCCGAGAAACAATAATCTTTTAGCATTCATAATTACACGTTTGAATGGATAGGTAGTTACATGCGTGCCAATGAAAACAGTTTAAAGTTAGATATTTATCAGGAAGATAGCTAGTCCTCACTGGAAACAATTGCCAGGTTTTAGATAAGTCGGTATGCAAATGGGAAACGGGGAAAGATTGAACTTCAATCCGATTGCCATTGCAAATGACAATCTGAATGACAGTTGAATCGGAGTGTGAGTGAGATTTTAAGTGGGTAAATCTACCCCATACCCTATCCCCCATACCCCTGATTGGGGTAATCTGGTAATGGGAAAGATTCAGATTCTGTTTTCCACCTATACCCCTATCCCCTTATCCACTAGAGAATCTTATTATACCTGATAAAATCCCGCTGGGCCTTGAAAAGGCTAATGGTATGGAGCAGGAGGTTTTTTGTTTCCGACAATATTCCGAAATACAGAAGGCTGTTTTTGGTTCCTGCCTCTCCTTGCTTTATTCGTTTAACCTGCTTCCTGTTCAACTCACTGATGTAATCAATAATCTCCTTCTGACTGTCAATGATTGGCTGTATGTCATCAAATTTAAGTTCCCTGAGCCTGGGCAAAATGTCATTGAACAAATTGTAAATGCTTACCCTAACCTTTTGGAATTCTTCGATCTGCACCAGGTTCAATCCTTTATGGTTATTGTCGATATGGTTGAAGGCAGGTGTGGAAATATAACTGAGGCACCTGGCCATTTCCCTCATGTAATCCAACACCTGTACGTGATAATGTCCGGTCTCAATAAAGTCTTCTCGCAGACTATTGATTGTCATGTATATGTTGTCTTTAAGCACCTGCACATTCACGTTAAGTTCCTCAATGTCCTTGTTTGATTGCTTCAATTTTTGCCTGTCTTCTTCCAGCAGACCCTCAAGCGTATCGTTGTAAGCCTTGGAAACAGAAGCAAGTGTTTGGATGATGTTTTCCGAATTTCGTTGAAGGATGTCGCTTTGCATCAGCTCAGAATCTTTACCTGCAATTTCGGTTGTTGATTCACCGGATTGCTTTTTACGGTGCAAGGAATGTGTTTTAATCACAAAAATGATCGCAACAGCCAAAAGAGCGATAATTGCAAATGCACCACCATAAATGATCAGGATGGCAAAAACGAAAGCGGCGGTAAAGGCGGCGAAAGCGGTTAAAAACCAACCCCCGATTACCGATATTACTCCACTTATTCGATACACGGCGCTTTCACGACCCCAGGCTCCATCTCCGAATGAAGTTCCCATCGCCACCATAAAGGTGACATAAGTGGTTGATAATGGGAGTTTCCATGACGTTGCAATGGATATCAATACACTTGCAGTGACCAGGTTAACAGATGCCCTGAGCAGATCAAATGAAGGTTTGTTCTTGTCGGAAGTGGGCTGGGTCTCGGATGTCTTATTAAACCGTCCATTTAACTTTGCCAGAATAAAATCAGGCACAACTTTCCGCACCGCATTAGAAGTAGATATAGAC
>DNDT01000512.1 GCA_003487525.1 Flavobacteriales bacterium | reverse complement strand
CCTTGTTTCCTGAAACAGATCCGTTGTAAATGGCCTTGACTTTTTTACCGGTCATGTCGTACAAACTCAAATCGATGTCCCAGTTTCCATCAATTACCAGAGGTATGGTAACCGAGGTATTGGCAGGGTTAGGATAAGCATAACCGATTCCGATCAGGTTGTTCTCGTCTTTTACTCCGACAATAGAGATAATAACTACATTTCTCACGTTGGTGTATGAGCAGTTTCCTGCGTCTTTTTCAGTAACCATGATTTTGGCGGTATCCAGTTCCGATCCCCAATCCACCTTTACAGCGTTTCCTACCGGGCTTCCGATGGTTCCGCCAATGGCCGACCAGGTAAAAGTTGATCCCTGGATGACCGGGACCAGGTAGTTTTTGGAAGTATTCTCAAGTACGGTATCCGTGGCCGAACTTCCACTGATCAGCTTGGGCTCCGGTTTGAGGTACATGGTGATGTAGTTTGACGGAAGGGCGTAAGGGGCACTGCTACAGACGTCCGTAATCAGGTCCACGTTTACCGAGTCACCGTACATCAGGTTCGGACTGAACTTGTTGTTCGTGGTCTGAGGCCCTGCATTGACCGTGTTGATTTTCCACTGGTACATGATTGAGCCTTGGGTGTATGAATTGGCCCTGAACTCGAATGGAGCCCCGTAACAGATGGTATTTCTAGGAACGACACTCAGGCTGATGAGGGGAGTGCTGAAGTTGGAAATGGTGATTTCATCCGAATTCTTGCAGGTATTGATGTCTTCTATNNCGGGAGGATTGGGGTAGAAGGAAATCACGATGGTGTCCTGTCCGTCGCATCCGTTTTCGGTCACATTCACGCTGTAGGTGCCGGGAACCGAGGCGATCAGGTACCGGCTGGTTGAGCTGGTTGACCAGAGAATGGCATCTCGACCAGATCCGGCATCCAGGGTAACGGGATCACCGGGACAAGTGGTGGTATCGTTTCCAAGGCTGACTGTCGGGTAGGCGCTGACAAAGATGTCTTTTTCTGCCGTGTCGGAACAGAATCCGTCTGTTGCGCCCAGCTTTATGTGGTAGACCCCTGCCATCGAGTATCTTTTTCCGTAATTGGTCTGGGTGCCTGCTGAGTTGTTGTTTTCAAACCACTCATGCGAAGTCGCACCGACGGAGGTATTGATAAATGAAATAGAATCTCCAACACAGACTGTATCTGATGAAATGGTGAAAGATGGCTGGGCAGGGCAGCAACCTACAGTGCCTACCACGAGTGAGCCGTAAGCTGTATTCACCAATGCGGAATTCTGATAGGCATTGGCAGTAACAGAATAAGATCCGGCGGGGACATTTCCAAGGTTTACCATGAGTGTATCTACCCAGTAGATACCTGGACAAATGGGAACCTGAGTTGTGTTGATGTTGATTGTAATGGTATTACCTGCTATTGCGACTGTATTTCCTGTAAACACCATGTTTGTACAATATTTTCTGTACCACACGGGCACGTAAGTGTTTGTACAGTATTTTGCTCCTGTTACGGTTCCAACACTGTCAACGTTTATTGACTGGCCGAATGATCCTGTGGAAGTCAAAAAAACAATACCAATGAACAAGGTTTTTGTTAAATGTGTAAGGCTTTTCATGAATGAAATCTAACTTAATTGAAAAAAAGGGATTGAAATTTTGCCGCAAAAGTACACCTATTCTTTCGATAATCGTTTATGATTTTCTGCAAGAATTGATTCCAATCTTTGATATTGGAATTTCCATAAAAAAAGGGCTTCCCGTTCGGAAAGCCCTTTCAGAAAAAGAGGATTTAATCCTTAATGAGCGATGTTCAGTTTTTTAACGGATTCGTATCCATCGCTGGTCGAAACCTTATAGATGTACATGCCGTTTTGTAAATCGTCGACAGCGAAGGTGAAATCCCTGTTTCCGGAAACTGCCCCATTGTATATTTCCTTGACTTTCTTGCCGGTCATGTCGTACAAACTCAAATCCACATTCCAGTTTCCGTCAATAACCAATGGTATGGTAACTGTAGTATTGGCCGGATTTGGATAGGCGTACCCCATTCCAATCATATTCTCTTCATCTTTTACTCCTACAATAGAGATAATGACCACATTGCGTTCATTTGTGTAGGAACAGTTTCCTGCATCTTTTTCGGTAACCAATATTTTGGCATTCGTCAAAGCGGTTCCCCAATCAACCTTCACGGCGTTTCCGACAGGACTGCCAATGGTACCTCCAACAGCCGACCAGGTAAACGTAGAACCCTGAATAATCGGGACAAGGTAGTTTTTGGAAGTGTTTTCAAGTACGGTATCAGTTTCTGCAGATCCACTTATAAGTTTAGGTTCGGGTTTAAGATACATCGTGATGTAATTTGAAGGAACAGCGAACGTAGTACTGCTGCAAACGTCTGTCAGTAACTCGACATTGACCGAATCACCATATGCCAATGTTGGACTGAACTTGTTGTTTGTAGTCGGAGTACCGAAATTCACCGTGTTGATCTTCCACTGATACATGGTTGAACCTTGCGTAAATGAATTTGCCCTGAACTCAAATGGTGCACCAAAACAAATCGTATTTCTCGGTACCACACTCATACTGATGATAGGAGTACTGAATAGTGAAACATTGATTTCATCGTAGTTTTTACAGGTATTGGCATCCTCAATGGTCACCGAATATTTGCCTACAGTATCCGCAATGTGGGTTGCGCTCGTTGTATTGTCGTGCCAAAGATAGGTGACTCCCGGTGCAGTAGCATCCAGTGTTATGTAATCGCCATAGCAAATCATGGTATCGTTTCCAAGATTCACGGTCGGTGGGGCAGGGTAGAAGTAAACATTGATGTTATCCATACTGCCGCATCCATTTTTCCAAACAGAGACTGAATAGTTTCTCGCTGTGTCTGCAAGCAGGTATCTGCTCGTGGCACCATGATCCCATTTAATACTGTCACGCCCGCTTCCCGCATCCAGTGTGATAAAGTCATTTGGACAAGTTGTCGTATCGAGCCCCAGATTAATTACGGGATAATTGTAACCAACGGCATTGGCATATGAAGTATCATTATAATCGTTGGGATCTGTTTGATTATTTGGATTTTCGGTCCATGCGACAATGTTGTACGGGTTGCCGCCTACCATGGTAATGTTTCCAATGGTAGCATTGGCCGTATTTGGACCGGTTCCATTGGCTGTGTCAAGTAAGGTGCTGAGTAAATAATTTGGCTGGGTTACACTATTCAATGTCCAGTGAACCGTTACGTTATTGATTTGATTTATTCCATAGTTTTTGACCGTGACAACGACGTCCTGATTTGAACCATCACAATCTGAAACGGGAGATAAAATGGCACTAACACCCGCGTCGTTCGGAACGGTCGGGCTGACGAGTAGATTGTAGTCCTCAACTTCACCATATGTTTGACTGGCGCACGGGTCAAGAGGTATGGATGAATAATTGCAACGCACCCGCATCCTGAGATTGACGCCTGAGACAGCAGTCAGTGGGATCGTAAAGCTTCCGTTAAATGGCAAGGTGCTCGCTGTTACGGAGTTCCATACGTCTTCACCCGCATCGAGGAAATCCTGATCGTTGTTCCAGTCAATCCAGATTCTGAAGGCATCGCTCCAAATTCCTGAACATCCCACAGTAAAATTTATCGTGGAATTCGGATTTGCCGTGAGGACCTGGTTTGTGATGTAGGAGTATGAGGTGATACCCGACTGGCAACCTGTATTGAGATTGGAGATGTTTGTTATGCCTCCGGTTGTCGAGAAGTCGTCAATGTCGTCATCGTCTGTACATCCATATCCACCCCAAATTGGGGTACAATATTGGGCAAATGAAGATGTAACACTGAGGGTAAGCATCGTGACAAGGACGTAAGTCAAAGTGTAAAGGTTTTTCATGGTAAAGATTTTGTCTGTTACGGATTAAAAATACATAAATTTATTGGCTTCCAAAATGCACCCCTTAGGACATTTATTTTTATCAGGTCATATCAAGCGTGATTTTAGATGAGATAGATAACAGGAATTGCATCAAACAAAAAAGGCCCCTTTTCAGAGGCCTTTTCATTTTTATTGAATCAGGATTTAGTGAGTGATGCTCAGTTTTTTCACTGATTCGTATCCATCGGTGGTACTCAAGCGGTAAAAGTACATGCCGTTCCTGAGGTCATTCACGTCGAGGGTAAAATCCCTGTTTCCCGAAACCACTCCCGTGTATATGGCCTTCACTTTCTTACCCGAAACATCGAACAGATCCAGACTTATATCCCAGCTACCTTCAGTTACCACAGGGATGGTAACGGTTTCATTTGCAGGGTTCGGATATGCATATCCGATTCCAATTTGGTTGTCAGCGTCTTTAATGCCTACAATAGAGATGATCACGACATTCCTCACGTTTGTGTAGGAACAATTGCCGGCATCCTTTTCGATAACAAGTATTTTGGCTGTGTCCATGGGAGATCCCCATTCCACTTTTACCGCATTTCCAACCGGGCTGGCTATGGTACCTCCGATGGCTGACCATGTGAAGGTTGAACCCGTCACAACGGGAACAAGGTAATTTTTCGAGGTATTCTCAAGGACTGTATCGGTTTCCGATTTTCCGCTGATCAGCTTTGGTTCGGGTTTCAGGTACATGGTGATGTAATTGGATGGAACCGCATAGGTAGTACTGCTGCAAACATCCGTCAACAACTCAACATTGACAGAATCACCATACTTCAGGCTCGGGCTGAATTTATTGTTGGATGTGGGTGAACCTGAACTAATCGTATTGATTTTCCACTGGTACANNGAACCAGGATATTGTCAGTTCCCGAACATCCGTTCTTCCAAACAGTCACGCTATAATTTTGCGCAGTATTTGCCACAATGGTCTGGGTGGTGGCATTGGTGCTCCACCTGATGCTGTCCCTGCCGGAACCGGCATTCAGGGTGATGGGGTCGTTGGGGCAGGTGGATGTGTCCAGGCCGAGATTCACCGATGGGTAATTGTATCCCTGGAAGGCTGTATAGGCTGTATCGTTTCCATCCACCGGATCGGTTGTGTTGTTTGGGTTTTCTGTCCAGGCCACAACGTTATATGGAGTTCCACCCGAAAGTGTGAGATTTCCAACGGTTACCACCGCACTGTTCGGCCCGGTTCCGTTGGAAGTGTCCAATAATGAACTATAGGTGACGGGTGTTTGAATCACGCTGTTCAGTGACCAGTGGATTTCCACGCTGTTAATCTGGTTGATGCCGTAATTTTTTACTTCAACCTTTACGTCCTCGTTGGTGCCGTCACAACCCGAATTTGGAGAGACAACAGACGCAACCCCGGCGTCGTTTGGTAAGGATGGAGCAATATTCAATGTGTAATCATGGAAATTGCCATAACCAATTGTTTTACATGGATCGGCAGTGGGAGTGTATGCCGAACCACCGTTTCCACCAACAACCCTCAGCCTGTGATTTCCCGGAGGCGTGCCGGAAGGAATTACTATGTTGAAATTATAGGTCCAGGGATAATTTGCATGATATGCTGTATGCATAACTTCACCAGGGTCAGTCATGTCGCCATCGTTGTTAAGGTCGATGTAAACAGCTATTCCTACGTACCAGATGTTACTCACGGACATAGGAATTGGTACACCAG
Source organism: Flavobacteriales bacterium (assembly GCA_003487525.1). Taxonomy (GTDB): domain Bacteria; phylum Bacteroidota; class Bacteroidia; order Flavobacteriales_E; family Vicingaceae; genus UBA11591. The sequence goes on along the minus strand of DNDT01000512.1, from coordinate 2,070 downwards.
TAGATACATTGCCAACCATACTTGTGTAGTTGGAAACGGCACACCCCGTTGTGGTATTATTGATGCCGCCAATAGTGACATTTGTGATGAAATTATTAATCGCACACCCGTTTGTAAAAGTTGGACTGCAATAGGTTTGAGCGTTTGCCGCGGTACCCAGCGCAATCGTTAATATAGATAATAATGTTCTGAACTTTTTCATTGCAAATAATGACCGGTTAATTTTCGGGCAAAAGTAGGAATATCTTGGATTTTACATCATCCTCTTTTTTTATGCAGTATAAATTAAGAATTATTTTATCTTAAACCTTGGTATTCAGTATGTTGTGGTTTATATTTTTCATTATTTTTGAATATGTCCTGATTATCCGTTCATTTCAAAATGTTATCACACTGATAATATACATGTCTTAGCCTTTTTTATCTTCGCGCCATGAAAAAACTACTACTCCTTTCACTAACGATTGTTGCGTGTTCGATTCACGCTCAAAATGCCATAAATTTTGACGGTGTTGACGATTATATCGTTGCATCAAATGCCGGGCCAACAGGTACGACAAACAGAACAGTCGAAGCCTGGATCCGATCGAGCAATTCGATTTCGACTCAGCAGGTAATTGTGGACTGGGGATCGACTGCCACAGGTGGACGTTTTACGCTGAACATGATCAATTTTGGAAAACTTCGAATAGAAGTAGGAGGGAATGGATTTGTATCCACTGCAACAGTTGCAGACGGTAACTGGCATCATGTTGCCGTTACCTATGACGATGCAGCTGTCACCAAAGCAAGCCTCTACGTAGACGGCGTCCTGGATATAAGTCAAAACTTCACTGTTACGGTCAACACGGCCAGTACATCCCCGATAACCATCGGTCGCCGTATCGACGGAGTGAATAATTTTATGGGAGACATTGATGAAGTGAGGGTGTGGAATGTTGCAAGGACACAAACCGAAATTGCGAATAACCGAAACACTGAGTATTGCACCTTACCGGCAAACCTGGTTGCCTATTATAATTTCAACCAAAATATAGCCGGTGGAACCAATAATGGAAAAAACAAACTATATGACGCAAAGGGCAATGACGGAACCCTGACTAATTTTTCACTTTCCGGCGCTACCTCAAATTGGGTGACAGGTGCCAGTCTTACCCCCGGGTTATCAAGCAGCAGGGCCACTCAGGCAGGTGGATGTGACAGTGCATTGTCTCTTAGTGGTAACTTCTGGTTGTATAGTGCCGGGGCATATGTAGACACATTCATAAATGCAAATAGTTGCGACTCCCTGATAAAAGTCAACCTCAGCCTTGGTCAGACGGTGCGTACAAATTTTTCATACAAATCATGTGGTCCGTTTGTATCCATCGGAGGACATACCTACACCACTTCAGGAACGTACTTTGACACGATTGTAAATCCAATCTCGGGTTGCAACATTATTTTGGAACAGGCTCTGGATATTACGATAATTGATTCTAATGTTACCCGTTCCGGCATGGACTTAACCGCCGATCAGAACAATGCCGATGGATACCGATGGCTTGATTGTACAAATAGTTATGCAGCTATTAGCGGTGCAACATCACGGACCTATACGGTGACAAAAGACGGTAACTACGCGGTAGAAATAACCATGAATGACTGTGTTGATACCTCCGACTGTATTGCAATTGTGAATATTGGAATTGAAAATTCTTCAAAGCAGTTTGATGTGTCGATTTTCCCTAATCCGGCGGATGATTTTGTTCAAATTGACTTTGGAAAAGTTGTTGCAGATTGTCAAATTGAGATTTCGGATTTGACCGGAGGATTGATGTATCGAGCAGAATTGTACAACTCAAATAAGCATCTGGTGAACACCGGAGACTTTGCGTCCGGGGTGTATTTACTGACACTTTCCTCACAGGGAAGCAAGGAGTTTTACAGAATTATTAAAAACTAGGAATGAGAAGTGGATTATGGAATCCACTTTATATTCTTAAAGTCGGGCTTGCGTTTTTCCAAAAAAGCGTTTCTTCCTTCTTTAGCCTCGTCTGTCATATAAGCGAGCCTGGTGGCTTCACCGGC
>DNDT01000329.1 GCA_003487525.1 Flavobacteriales bacterium | reverse complement strand
TTCTGCAACCAAACCATCTGGGTGCCTCACCCGCATGTTCTTCCCTGTTGGAACCGATTTTGGGTATTCCAAAATGGTTGAATTATGTGTTGTATGAAATTCCAAAAACTCATCGATCGAATCAACCAAGATCGTAACCTGTGTTTCTATAAATGGTTTCAACCGCTCTGCGGAGCCTGAGATCAACAAAATTGAACCTACCATTGCCAATTCGAGCCCTTTTTCCGGATACTTGAACCTAAGTTCACATTTTTCACCGCAGAGTTTTTCATAGAAAAAAAGAGAATTTTCTAACTCTGCAGAATCAACAAATATTCTCGTGAGAATTTTGTAAATTTGCATTTTATGTAATCTTCTTGCTCGGTTTCATGGCATAACGTTTTAATAAGCAGCCCCAAGTTTATGTATTACAAGCGGGGAAATGGAAGCAACGAAGCATAAGGTGTCAAGGATAAGGATTTGACCCTAGGTCTTTCGATTCCAATTGATTTGTTATGAGTTTTCCCTATCTATTCGGGCAATTATCCTTCATTTCTTTAAATATTTCTGGCGCAATCCTCGCCCTTAGCTCCTTAGCTTTTTCAATGTGCTCCCATGCTTTCTTGTTCTTATTTTGTTCGCAAAAGGACTGAGCAATATTGACGTGAGCATCGCCGTTGTTTGGGTCAATTTCCAAAGCTTTTAATAGCATTTTATGACCTTCATCTTTTTGCCCTTGCATCAATAAAGCCAATCCAAGATTGCTATATGCCGGGCTAAAAGGCGGATCAGCCAACACTATTGTTTTTCTGTAATTTTCTATTGCCTTGTCTAGTTTGTTTTGGACGCTATAAACATAGGCTTTGCCGAAGTATCCTGGGGCAAATTCTGGGTCTATAATTGTAGCCTGGTGAAAGCGTTTTAATGCCGTTTCTAAATCTCCGTTATTGAAATATGCCCACCCTTTTTCGACTACATCTTTTGCGAAAGGCTTAATATCTTTCCCCTCAGAACTCAATATTGTACAGAAAAGCAGGATGGTAATAACACTGACAAGGATTGAGAGTTTCTTCATATATTTTGACTCTTAACGTTTCGGGTAACCGGACCGCATAGATTTGTTTTTTTTACACTTAACGTTCGGCGTCGTTACCCCCTGTAGCCTCCGAGAAACGAACAGACGATACTCTTCGTGTCCTTTGAATAGATGAGATCGATACCACCATCCCTTATACTTGGGAAGTCTATCCACAGAAGAATGAATCGGCCTGTGTCTCGGCGAGCGGATACCTGCCATTGGGTGCTGCTGGGAATGCACCGAGAAATGGCGTTGCGGGTATCTGCATCAATGGGGATGGCGCCATCGATATCTTCGTTTGCAGCCAGGTTGAGTTCGCCTGGCAAGGGAAGGCCGAGTTGCTTTCGCTCCACGTCTGAGACATTTGAGGAACTGCCACAGTTCCGTTTACGTCACGAGACCGCCAAGCGAGAAAGCTAACGACTATACCCAAGACCATGCTGGCTACTACCACAATACAGATGGCGCGCTTCGTATTTGTCTCACCGTCGAACGTTTTGGGTAACCTGTCGCCCGCCAAGGCTTGTCGTATAGTGCCAGGTTTGTGATATCGATTCGCCTTGATGTTTCCTTAAATGCTCATTTTGACCCCAAAAACGTTGATATTGGGTCTGAAATGGCGGTTTTTTGGNNAGTTAGCTTGGTCCGACCCCATTTGATTAGCTTGGCTTTCATAAAGAATGAAAAGAGTCAGTTGTATACCATGCCAGTATTGAGGCGAATAAAGTGCCTATTACAAATATTATTACCCTTGATCTCTTCCAGATTTCTCTAAAGTGGGAAAATTGGATGAAAATATCAACAACATAGGCTGAACAATAAAGAACATTCGCAATAACCCAATAAAAAAATAATGGAATTAAAGTATCAACAATTTTGAAAGATGTTTTATGAAAATTTACTGCAAACTTGAAAATCACGATACTTAGTAGGGTTAAATTATATATTACCCTTCCTTTTTCCCAGTATCGTATTGCGTCTGTGAATACTTCCTTGATTTCAGTCTTTTCAGTATTATTCATTGTTTTTTTATATTGTTTTGCATAATCAGCGGGCCACTGGATTCAAGTCTGACCTCGTTTCTGTGCAAAAGTTTAAATGTTAAGGGCGTCCTTGTTTGTCCTATGCCCACGTTTCCCTGATTTTGTCTGCTTCTTCTTCCATCCCGGCAGAACAAAGGCCAAGTATGCAGAGCGCATTGTAACAGCCTTCGGTTTTTCTACAATATTCAAGTAATTGCTCAACAGCTTCTTTTGGGATGGCCGCATCACGGATTAAAGGTTCAATAACGGGTGCCGCGATTTGAATTGCTTCGGATGGACGCTCACGGCAAAGTTGCGCAAGTAAGGCAAGGCGCAAGGAGGTATGTTTTCCGGCAGATTCAGCAGCCAGTTCATGACCGACCATGAGAGCCGCATTGTCGGATATTTTTGCGCCCTTTGACACAGCCGCTTGTGCTTCTT
>DNDT01000393.1 GCA_003487525.1 Flavobacteriales bacterium | reverse complement strand
TATGTCTCTATTGATGCTTTCAAGTGCCGGGAATCGTCTCTCTGTATCGATGTCTGTCTTGATATTGACGGGTCTGAGCCTCTCCGGAAATTTCCCAATTTCGGACATATCATAATATTTTTCGATATGCTTCCTGGAACGGGCAATCGTCAGAAGGTCTAAGAGTTTGAAATAATCAAAGTTTAAGGTCTCCAGCAGCGATTCTGTGGTCCTTTGGCTTCCATCCAGAGACAACCATGTGTTAAAACGCGTTTGAGCCATTTTAAGCGTCTGCTCAATGCTGGCAATTCCATTTGACTTTAGAGCCTCATCTTTAGCTTCAACAATAAACGCCACTTGATTTTTCAGGTCGTTCATCCTGTTGTTTACAGGAGTCGCAGAAAGCATGAGAACTTTAGTTTTTACGCCTGCCTTGATGATGTCATTCATCAGTTTGGAATAGCGGGTCAGAGAATCATCCTTGCGGGCCGGGTTGTTTCTAAAGTTGTGCGACTCATCGATGACGATCAGGTCGTAGTTACCCCAATTCAGGGTTTCCAGATTGATCTCTCCGGACATGCCACGCAATCGCGTTAGATCGGTATGATTCAATACATCGTAATTGAACCTGTCCGAGGCCATGATGTTTCGTTTGTCATTTACCGTATAAAGTGTCCAGTTTTCCCGCAGCTTTTTAGGGCATAAAACCAGAACTCTATCATTGCGCAGTTCATAGTATTTAATAATTGCCAACGCTTCGAAGGTTTTACCCAAGCCCACGCTGTCTGCAATGATACAACCGTTATAGCGTTCAATTTTATCGATGGCACCCAGCACACCGTCACGCTGGAATTTATAAAGCTTCTGCCGGACTTGCGTGCTTTTAATTCCGGTCTGGGTTTTAATGATTTTGTCTTCATCCAGTTCGCCAATAAAATCTCTGAAGATATTGAAGAGCGTCAGGAAGTAGACTTGCTGGGGAGTCTTGTCAGAGTAGATAAGAGCTAGGGCTTCTTGCAAAATGTCCCCAAAGTCGTCACTTTTTCTTCCCGAATCCCACAGCTCATCAAACCACTTGATTAGTGAATGAGCTTCTTCAGAATTGCGGAAGCAGGTATTCATGTGATGGGCTTCTGATGGAACAATACCCAAACCGTCGGTGGTGAAAGTCGAACTACCCACAATAGCAAGGTGTTCTCCGTTATTAGCATGAGCCAAATGAATAAGATTCTGGTGTACCGATGATGGCAACGGGCGGACTTCACATTTCTGTTTCAGCCACTCCGAGCACTCCCGGGCGATGCGAGCAACATCAAGTCGATTTCGGAGGCGGCGGTCCAAGTTATTTCCGTGTAGATTATTTAGAAAACTCTCTTCATCATTGAGGCTTGGCACAAGGAGTCGAAAGTTGTTGATTTTAGCAAGCTCCCTTTTTAGCTCATCATACGCATAAAGAGAAAATAGAGCGGAAACCATAGAAAGAGTGCATCCAGCTGCGATATTTTCTTTGAGCTCGGAAACAACATTTCCCAGTGATTTGTTATCAAGTATTCCAGAAGAGTGCTTCACTGATCTTCACCCTCTTTGAAATCTCTTGCTTTTCCGTCACGAACCCAAGTATCCACCTCATCTTTCTTGAATTTCCAGAGGCGGCCGATTTTATGGGCGGGCATGCCTTTTTCGCTTATCCACCTATAGACAGTATCCCGCTTGATGCCGAGATAGCCGCCAATTTCATCCACGGATAACCACCTGTCTTCCATTTTTTTTACTCCATTACCCTTATGTAAGTGCTTTAACAGTTAGCTAGAGAATACAGCAATGAATATTAAAACTACTGAGAATAACAGCAAAATTTCAGCAGAAATCAGAATAGAGTGGAAAAAGAAAAAATACAACATTTCTTTCCTGGTTTAACCGAGTTTGACCTAGTTTACCCATTGGTGAATATTTTTTCGTTCTCTGCTTCTCCTGAGCATCAAAGTAGGAAACCCCGAATAAAACAGGGCTTATTCGGGGTTTCCTGTGATGGAAAATGAATTAATTATTGGGACCGGTTATCCTAACAACTTTTCCTTATTCAGAAAGTTTTTAAACCTGCAAAAACCAAAAAGAAGCAAATATCGACTAAAAATCGCCATATCCACTTTATTGTTCAAAATTTTTGAACAATATTTCCGGGGAATAACGTTCCTGTTTGCCAGTCTCTCTTCTTCGCTACTTAATGGGGTTATCATCAAATGATGATACGCGTAACCAACTGGAATAGTGAAGAAATTTGACATTTTCAAAAAATAGGTATAATATATTTACGGTTCCTTCGTGGGCCACTTATTTTCTAATCTAGTTTCTCTATGTCTCCACCTACCTATATGGTTTCCATCCAACTTGATGTTTTTGATGGTTGTGCCTCGCCAAAAAATTCCTGAACATCTACAGTAGGGCCTTGTCAAAAAAAAATTTATTATGATTTGGTCGAGCTAACTCCTGACCAGATGAAGGCCATTGTCAAAATGACAGCGATAATAAGTCGTGGAATCTACGACTCCAGCCTGCCCAAGCCGTATGAGGAGCAGGTGACAGGAGAGTTGAATATTAATAGACCCAAGTAATGGCCTCCTGTTGCCAAAGTCGACTGTTTCTCAGAAACAGGCAAAAAACAGCGAATACAAAAACAAAATTACCCTTTAACACTTTATTATATGAAGAGATGAAAATTAGGCTCTCTGCTGAGCAAACTGACTGACTCTTGTAAATTGGTCTATCGCCCTTTTCAGGTTACCGCACTGTACCACTTTTATTTCAAGCTGAGAAAAATCATCCCCTTACACGCTTTCAAAAAACACGGATATATCGTCGCCTCTTCCGGCAGTGGGAAGAGTGAATTAATAAAAGTTCTACTTTACCGTGAACTGGTCAATAAAAACCCAAACAGCAGCGTCATTGTAATTGACCCACATTGAGATCTTGTAGAAGAAATTGCAAGACTTAACCCGATGAAAAAACGTCGGATTGCCAATCGAGTGGTCTACATTGACCCTTCTCTCCACCCGGAGTACAGCCCCAGCATTAATCCATTTGAGATTGCTGACCGTAGTGAGAAAAACATCGCCCTGATGACCCAGGAGCTAAGAAGCATTTTCGAAATTCTTTTACAGGATGCCAGCACGACCAACCAGATGAGTGCGATTTTAAGCCCGTGTATCGCAACCTTGCTTAGAAGACCAAACAGCGATTTTTCTGATCTGCAGAGGTTTATGGATGACAATAACAATCAGG
>DNDT01000305.1 GCA_003487525.1 Flavobacteriales bacterium | reverse complement strand
GCGGTAAATTGGTCTTTGGCGAAAGGTTGTAGGGTGTCAGGTCGCGGGCGCTTGTTATGGCGTGAATTTCAAAATACTCCCTTTTTTGATAAGTATTCGATGTGTCACCCTGCCGATTTCTTGACTCGTATTTATGCGAAATGAAATGTCGGTTGAGAAGTAAATCTCGCCGATTTCTTCATAGCGTGGATCGTCTATGCAAGAAACTGAAACAGTGCCATTCTCTTGGAGTTTTTTAAAAATCCCAGGTTGACGCAGATTGAACCATTCCCAGCTGAAGCTCCGCCCTCTTTCGATAACCCCCCATAACCCAAACCCCGTTAGTTTGGGCTCTTGATAGATACTCGCTCCGATTCCAAAACCTTTTTCAAGCATGAGTTTTTTTGAGAAGTGTTCTTGTCCGGGGCATTTATCTTCTTTCACAATAATATCTTCAGCCGAATATTCCTTTTTGCCTTTTGCGATGAGCGTCGAGGTATTGCCCTCTGAGATACGAGTAATCTCGTATTCGATTGTCTCGGCGTGTGCGACTGAGAGTGATGCAAATATTAAAGTTGTTATCAGTAGTAAGATTGTTTTGTTCATGTGTAGGCCGTCTTTGGTGGCAAGGGTTACTTTTTAATATTCCTGTGGGATGATCCGCCGACAAAGGAGTTGTATTCGCTTCAGCGATGCCGACGGTAATCAGGTTAGGTTTGTTGTATTGGTATCATGCTATTTTTATTCCATTCCCAGGTCGTTTATGAAGTGCGAATCTGGGGAAACGTCTTCTTCTTTTACGCCGAGTTGTTCGATAATCATTGCTTTGACACGGTTGTAGACTTCGGCCCTGGTCCACGTTTTTGATTCAAGAGAGCCGGCAATACGAATTAAATCTTTAACTTTTTGAAAATTTGGGGGGAATTCATTTCTCATAAAGGAGGTCAAGAAAACGAATAGGGCCCAACAACCAAGAGCAAAAATAAGTGACAGGATGATTTCGTAACCGGTTAGGGGCATGGCAGCAATGAAAGCTCCCAGGGTGAATACCAGGATTGATATTTTGATCCATTTTGGTCTTGTCAGTGGAGCATATACTGTTTGCCCATTTGATAATGTGAATAACAGATTTTTCCATATTTTCTTCCTTGATTTCTTATGGATCAAATCGGCAAGATTGGTTTCTGCTCGCACCTCATTTCTGTGCACATTCAGGTGTTTAATTAATGTTTTTCGGACTTTGTAAAAGCCATGCTGTGATGGACATACTTCCTGGCTTGATTTCTTGAGTTTGGAAAATACTAAATCAGTGAGATGGTTTGGAGTTTCAATCTTGTTGGATTCCTCCTCCGTGATGGCAATTTTGAATTCTTCCTCAATTGCCATTATCAATTCAAGCCCATCGAGACCCATTGCGGATTTTGTCCTGTTTTATGGTAATGACGAGATACGTTGCGGGTTGAAGCCCTTGCCGGAAACATGGCCGCGCTTATTTCAGTCGGCTGGATTATTTTAATATCTTCTCTTTGGTTTTATTGAGTGCAAAAGAACCAAGTAGCGCCCCTGTAAAAAACATGACAGGACGCATATAAATCGCAGCGTATTGTGAAAACGTGGTTTCCGAAAGAAAAGCGATTTTTATGTGAGTTGCGTAGGTTAAAATCATTGTGATGCCGGTTACTCCACTCCAAAAAAATGCTTTTTCTTTTTCTGCCAAAAGGGCCACACACAAACCTCCCAAAATGCCAAAAATAGCAAAAATGAGATATTCAATCAGGGTAAGTAAACTGAACCATCCCCAATGAACTGTGAAAATTACCCCCTCAAGCCAGTCATGAATAACCATCGTTTGGAAAATCTGGTTCAGATAAACAAATACAACAGCGATTGTGCTAGTGAGGATTATGTGGGCCAAGTTTTTCATATTCTGTGAAGCCAGCGTTTGAGTTAACCAGCGCGCCCGGTGCGTGACCGCTTTGGCGCCCCGGGCCTTTCGTGTGGTTGAGCGATTTGTTGTTTGTTTTTACTGTTTTTCCTATGCGCCACCAGTTATTTTTACAAGTAAGTAGATAAAAAGATAAAAGGAGCCTAGCAGGTAGCTGATGGATAAATTGATATAAATGTGTTTGTCTTTTCTGAAAATAAACAATGCAATGGTGCTTAATATTGAACTTATGATAGCCAGTATTTGTGATATAGATATTGCAGATGATCCAATTTTCCAAAATAATGAATCGTGATTTTTTAAAAACGCATCATTTCCTGAACAGTAAATATATGTTGCAAAACATAGCCACCCGAAAGCTGCAATAATTGTGGTTGCGGTTTTATATGTTTTGTCATTTTTGTGCATAGGGGTAATTGGGTAATTTTAACTGGTTGTTTTGTTATCCCTTAACGCTTTGAATGCAGCAGGGCCTAAAACACAAGCGTATATTGCTGACACCACACCGACAGCCAGAAGGAGAGGGTGTATAGCGCCACTAGATGCTAAAATACATATTGTGGTGATTGATGTGCAGGTTGCGAGAAGGACCAGTCCGACTACAAATGGGAGCTTTTGATAGAAAAGGCCAAGTGAAAACAATATGGAAATTATTCCGACGGGAATCATTACCTTGGACCAGTGATTTCTGTAGTCGGTGAATATAAAGGTATATAGCCATGTCAGACCAAGGAGGTTGAAGCCTCCTGCGGCCAGCCAAATAAGTACCTTTTGATGCATCATCCACATTCTTTAATTTCCTGTTCCTTTTTTCGTTTGCTTTCCCACCTGGCCAAATTGTTTGTAGCTTGCTCGTCGCTTGGATCTACTTCTACAGCTTTTCGATAATATTTGTCTGCGGAAACATGGTCGTTGAGTTTTTCATGCCATCCTGAACACATGACGTTGAGGCTGGGGCCGTGCCCGGTGGAATCAGATTTTTTCTACTTGAATCTCGTTTGCGTCGATTCCAAATTTCTCCTGCAACCATTCTCTTATTTGCCATGCGTGGCGATATTCTTTTCTTTTCCCGTTATTGTCTGTGTAGATATGCGCTGAATTTTCGTTGTATATCAACAGGTAGCAGCGATGTTCAAATCGTTTTATCAGAAGCTTGGAGTATGACTTCTTCTCTAAAACGTCATGCATTAAATGATATTCATCCGACTTGTTTGTTTTGTTCATTTTTTAATAATACCAAGGCGTTGCGCTTGGCCCAGAATACTTTCTTTTTCTGCCTTATCGGGCTCATATACGCCTTTACCGTATTGGTAGGCCCACGGTGTGCCATCTGACTTGCTTACCCCCAAATGCTCCAGGCAATGTTCAGACACATTCATATCTTTGCATGGATGAGCAGAAATGAAATTTATCGGCGAGCCGTCCGCAGGTGATACGGCATCTTCCGGTGGGATGTTGTATTTCCAATACTCTTGGTAGTACGCAACCTGCTTTTCTAGTTGGACAGGTTTGTTGTTTAGATGCCGCCAGAATGACTTGATGATTATGCCTGACATGTCATCTGGATGTTGAACGCCAATGCCATGAAAATATTTCGCCAATCTCGATTTTTGCCAAAGCCCCCAATGATTTCTCATCCACATCCCAAGGGAAAAGTGATACTCGATCATCTCTTGTTCGGTGCCGTTTTTCATTTTTGTTTGAACGTCTTGGGGGAGCATTTTTCGGAGTTCAATAAATACGTCGTCCAGGTCTTTTGGGATATAAATTTTTGCAGGATCAGCTGGGTCAGGCGTTGGATGTATTTCGGCACCCGACGCCCCAAGCACAAAAGAGGCAGGGAGAAAAAGAAGAACAGAAATAAGTAAAAGCAGGATGGTTGATTTCATAATTTTTTCTGCACGGCCATATCATTATCCGGCGCGCAATGGGCGCTTGATCTTGCTCCAGTTGCAAATCATTCCTGACAGTCTAGCAGGGGGTGTTGTTCCTGACAACAGAAAAGACTTTTGGGGCAGGGGTGGTGGCTGATGCCGCTCCCGCAGGGCAGGGTTTGATGGGGAGCGGCGGGTGTGGAGTGGTTTGGTTTTACGCGCCGATGGCGGCTTTGTAAAGTGAGCCTATCGCGCAGAATTGGCCGTAGAGGGTGTTGGCGTCTTCGGCAAGCTCGGCGCACATCTTCTGGTATTTCTCCAGTTCTTCCGGTTTTATTTCGGCTTCGGCGGCGGGTTGCTCGTCGTTCTGGTTATTCTGGCCAAACGGGTTGCTTACGACGCCTTTTTTCCGGCACGCGCCTTCCATGGCCTTGGGCACGTTTTCAAAGTCGTAGTACTGGTATTTTTCGGCCATCTCTTTCAGGTAATCAAGCGATCCCAGAAGATCCTCCTTCCTGATCCCGCTTTCCGGCGGCAGGGTGATTTTCGCCACCGGCGTAAAACCAGCGGCCTTGCCGTCTTCCAGTACCCGCTGGCAGAGCAACTCCAGTTCCTTGCCCCTTTCGGTGTGGTTGATGCCGAACATCTCTATGGCCTTTTCCCGGAATCCGTCCGGCTGCCCGGCCTCGGCAAAGGTGAGCAGCGCTTCTTCTATTGCTTCGGTGACATTGTGCATGGCCACGATCATCTCGGTGGGCAGCATCCCGTAGCGGAACAGGTTGTGCGGGTTTGGTTGCGCGGCAGCTTGCAGTGTTTTGGTGAATTCGATGATCTGGTGGCAGCCCATGAGAGAGCGTTCCAGCAGGCGCTTGACCCTGCCGAGCCAGAGGTTGGGATCGTTGTCTGCTTGCGGATTATGCTGATCGTTGCTCATGGTATTTTGTCCTTTTTGGGGGTTTGCGTAAAGCAGGAATGGACAAAATAGCATAACGGGTTTGCCTGCGCCAGCAATTGCCTTTGTTTACCCGGCGCAGA
>DNDT01000527.1 GCA_003487525.1 Flavobacteriales bacterium | reverse complement strand
TCCAGAACAGACGCCACAGCCTGGTTCGGGTGATTTCCTTGTTGAGCGCGGCTTCGGCCCGTGCCATTTTTTCTTCGGCGAGCTTGATGTTCCTGGCATCGGATTCCCGGGCGAGACGATCCATCTGGAACGAGTAGCCCATTTCATTCTGGGTGCCGAGCTTGGCGAGATTGTCATCAAGCGGCAGCCCCATGATCCGGCAGACAAATTCGTTTACGACCTGAAAATTCTGGGAACTGATGCTGGTAAAACGGATGCCGAGGCCGGTTTGTTTGCCGTTGCGCTCGATTGTTCGCATGACTTCCGCTTGCGCAACGATGGGCTCGATGAATTTGAGGTTGGGGAGTTTGAATGTGAGCTTGATCGGTGTTCCGGGGTCGGCGGGGTGTTGGGTGCGGATCCGCATGCCGGAGGAGCTGACGTCCTGGGAGAGATCTTCATGCCATTGCAGATTGTTTGCGGTCCAGCTGACCTTGGTGCCGAGAGGGGCCCGGTATGCGCCTCGTTTTTCCGAGCTGTCTGTCATATCCGCCTTCATTCTTTGTGAGATGCCTAACGTAAGAGGGTTGATCGTTTGCAACCTTGTTGATGGAATTTCATATTCAACCCGAAATTGATACATGATTCAACATATCATGTTGGGAGGAAATGGATTATTCGCAGATGTGGTTTCCGCCCCGGTGTTTTCCGTTATTTCTATGATGGTCAAGGGGTGATCGTCATACTGATCTGGTATGTCGGCTGTGGCTTGATGGTGGCGAAGAGTATAGCTGAAAGCTACGGCCTCGAAGCAGATATTGCGCAACTGGTCTGCATTGCCCCCGTTGCCACGCAGGTGGTGCCGGAGTTCAATGTTGTCCGAATGGGGCAATATTTCCTGCAGATAGTTCCCGTTTGGGGAGGTGCCTGTTACTTCAGGTACTCAACGGAGGTGGCGAAGAAGGTTATCGACTGCACTTCGCGGGCTTCTTCATGCTTGTCGCCCTCTTTCTTGAATGGATCGCAATTCTTTTTGTCATCGCCTTTTTGCTCGGCTTCTTTTTTCTCCTGTTCCTTCTGTTCGGTGGGGCAGAGGCTCACATACTTGGCCACCGCGAATCCCTTGAGTGTCACCTTCTGGCCGATGATACCGCCTTTAAATTTGAAGGCGTTGTCTTTGGCCCAGACCAAGGCAACCGGGTCGCCCTGCTTGTAGTTTTCGTTGCCAACCCACAACTTGCAGCCGCTGCCGCACGCGCCCAAAACGGTGCCGGTGAGCACGATATCTTTCTTTTCATACTCGGCGATCTTGCTGGAAAGCTGATCAATATTAAGCGCGTTGGCCTCCTGTTTTGAGTCCGCGAAGGCCGAGGGCGTTATGGTCAGGGCGATCAGGATTGTGACGATAAAAGCAGAAAACCTTTTCATTTACGAATCTCCTTTACGTTTGGCTCTTGCCGGTAAGTTGATTTTTAAAAACAGATAGCACCCGGTTACGGCGAGGATGATCAGGCTGACTCCCAAAAGATCATAAAAAATGCGTCCCCAGCGGCCGAAAAAGTCGCCGGTATGCAAATCTTTGACAAGCCAGATCACGGGAACGCTGTGCGCCTCGTCCGGGAAAATATCTTCAAGCCCTTGAGCCTCCCGGGTTTTGTCCAGTCGTTGTTGATAGCTGTCCGGCAGGATAGAGGTGGTAACGCGCCCTTTTTTGAGGAACTCGAAGTCGTGATTATGGTTATAGAGAATGCCGGTGAGGCAGATAATCACAAAGAGGATTGAAATGACAATGCTCGGCCATTTAAGGTAGCCGAAGCTATAGATATGGATCTTACGCCAGAGCGCAAGGGATGATTTTTTTGTCATTTCGCCCATGCCGGTTTTGAGTGCATCTCCACTGTAGCCATGATTCAAATGACCACCTTGGAAGATAAAAGTTCCTTTTTTAGTCGCCGCTCATTGTACCGGATGGGGATGATATGTCATTAGGGATTTGATGTGAAGGGGTGGGGGGTGAGTGGGATGGTGATAGAATGATCTGAGCGGATTGTTAGCGCAAATTTTTATAATTCAAGCAACTTTGCACCGTGTACAATCCTGAGGATGTAAACGGAATTATTGATAATTTTATATATGGCTCGATACTTTTTATGTATTAGGTGTCTGTAATTGGTGCCAAAGAATATATTTTCCGGAATGAGAGGACAGCGTTCTGGCGATGTGTCCAGGCTGTAGATTTTCTCTTCCAGTTCCAGGATGAATTTTTTGGCATTTTCTATATTGTCCGAGGCAATGTAGAAAAAAATATGCTCGAGGTCGTTTTGGGCATTACGGGTGAGGTGGATTTTAAATTTCTTTGGCACGTTTGAACTCCTGAAAGAAATCTTTTGCCTCGGTGTAATGACCTTCTTTTATGTCCTCCTCGGCTGGTGCGAGTAGTTTCAGTAAATTGAAGGCGTTTGTGATTTTTTCATATTCCTTCGCGTCAACAAGCACCGCTTCGGCTTTACCGTTAACAGTTAAAACAACTGGGCGTTTGGTTTTATGGATTTGCTCAAGAACAGCGTTGGTATTCCGCTTAAGGTCAGTGATCGAGCGGATATCTTCCGTAATACGAATAGTCATAAGAAACCTCCTTTAAGCATTTTATTTGATGTCATATTGTATGCAAATATGAGGCGCTATGCAAGGAGTTCATTGTGGTGAAATTGGGTTGAGCTTGATCTTGCTGACTTCATTGGGGTGGGGGGGTGGGGTATGCCATCACGGGTGGGGTGAGAGGTGGTGGCAGTAAAATAAATCTGTCCCCGTTTTTGTTCATTTTTGTTGGTATTTCATATCAATACTTTAGGTCTGTCTTCTCTTGTGTGGATGCCCCACATGTCTTCGTTTGCTCCTGTTGACATGAAAATTTTATCATTAATGCTACATAGATATTTGGCTCTATCTTCAGTAATATTGTTCCAAGACGCAATCGCTCGAGTAGATCGAAACTGTTTGCCTGGTTCGTCTGAGGTGTGTTTTTGGAGCCATTTATAAATGCGCTTTCCGTCAACAAAATCATTAGTTTTCCCATGTAAATATTGAACGAGCCAAACAGTTATGCCTGCAATTGCACCACCAGCACCACCTATGACGATACCTTCATTGATTGTTGCCATGGTTGTTCCTTTATGCACCCAATAATTATAATTTTTTAATTACATCAATAACTTTGCATTCAATATCTTTAGCCATAGATGAGAGTTCATGGATTTTAGAAAGATAGTCGTTAAGTAATGATTCATCTTGGGTGTATCCGTCTTTATATTTTAGTTCAAAAGATTTTCTTGAGCGCATTATTTCACCATTAAAATTAATTAGTATGTCCAAATCATTTTTTAATGATGGGAAATATAAATTTGTAAGCATTGTAATTCTCTGCGCATCAAACTTTTGATTATTTGCAGATTCTATTGTTAAGTCTAAGGCTTGATTGTATTCAAGATCACCTTTCATGACTTTCGCATAAGGGGAGTGGTCACTAACCATGAAGTTTGTATATTTTAAGATGCTTACATAGAGTTCTTCGCCTCTTTCTCTTAGTATGTTTTCTTTGTGAATTTGCTTTTCATGGTTAAACTGTAATTCTAATCGTTTTCTGTTTTCTTTGTTTGATAAAGCAACGCCAGTTAAAGTAATTCCAGATGTCAATATCGCAGTAATAAGTGCTGTCCAAGCTGTAGGAGGTAATGTTTTTAACAGAATGAAAAAGGTGTCCATGTTCACTCACATTAGATATATAAGTATAATGTTTGAGCCCACTGGCGCACCCGGTGGTTGACCGTTTTAGTGCCTCGAGCCTTTTCTTGTCCACTGCGGTAATTGGTTACTTTTTGAAAAATTGGAGCCAGGCTTGCATTGTTGCGTTATTCGCAAAAGGTCTACGCACGTCCTTTTTCAAGGAAAGCCAAATAATGCAATAGCGCAAGCCTGAACCTGTTTCTCCCAGTTTTTAATGTGCAGTACTAGTTGTGACTCTATGTTTTTTAATTTCAACATTAGACTTTTCTGATAGGTCGTATAAATCATTTAAAAATGAATTGAAATCACTCTTGTTTTTGATTCGCAAATATTTTGACCGAAGCATTAAATATTCACTTTTTCCGATATACGGTCGAACTATTTCCATATTCATTACTGAATATTTCTTTATTTCATTTACGGTAGTATCAGTCGCCATCAAAAATAAGAGGAGAATAATTAAAAAACTAGAGAACAATATCCCATACCAACCTTTAAATTGATCGGTAATAGCGCGATGCAACATGCTCAATAGTGAGTTGTCCGTTTTAGAGCTAAGAGCAAAGACAAAGAGCCATACAGAAGCCATAAGAAACAGCATAATTGCTCCTTGATCAACTTGGCTGTAAGTTTCTATGTAGGCTGCCCTCATATAGATGGAATCAGAGTATGTTTGAGATAAGAAAGAAAGTGTTGATGTCGTAAGTTCGCTTAAGTTCTTGATGCCTGGTGATAACAATTTTTCCCACACTCCACTTCCAATAGCACCTAGTATGATGGTGGCAAGCCCTGCTCCAATGATTTTTAAAATATATGGGAATTTCATTTATGATTATCCTCGTTTTACACTAACGTATAACGATTCAGTGTTAGGAAAATTGCCCGGTTCAATATTTGCGGCCTTGCAAGCATTTTGATTCTTCTTTGTGAATAATTACGAGGAGGGAGGGGGCAAGTCAACTAAAAATGTCAGTCAGGATTGCTTTTTTGTAATTAAGGTCGCTGGCGAAAACCATTGCGGGAAGGGCAGAGGCGGGGGGGNNACCCCCGCCTCTTTGTGACTTGAATTGGCTTACAGCTTTTTGAAGTACTTTTTGAGATTGGCCTTGGCGTCGATCTTGGGCACCAAAAGGCCGTCTTTTGATGACATGGCGATCATTACGCCGGGGCCGTGTCCGGCGATTACTGAACTTGCGTGGACTACGATGCCGATGATTACGCCGCCGGTTTTGAAGATGCGGCCATAGGTGGCGTCGGCGTCAATAATCGCCACCACGTCGCCAAGTCGCAGGTCTTCCAGGCCGTATTCCTTTACGGTGGGTTCGTCGAAAAGCTGGATGTCGTAGTCGCCGCTGTTGCTGTGCATGGCGCCGAT
>DNDT01000079.1 GCA_003487525.1 Flavobacteriales bacterium | reverse complement strand
TTCCGGGACATGTGGCCGAACGATGCTTGAACCATAAACTGAAAGGTGTTGAGGGAATTTATGATCGATATGATTATCTAGATGAACGCCGAGATGCTATTTCACGTGTTGTCAAAAAATTAGCACCAATTATCAATTGATTGATTTTCAATAAATCACGTACAAGTACGTTTTTTATGTTTATTTCTTTTAATACGTTTAGAGATCTATTTTATCCCTTCAACAAGCATTTATCTGCAACAACTATCACGCTTTTCAGGGCAATTATCACATAACTCAGAACTATTATCACAGTTTATTGAGCAATTATCACTCTTTTCAGGAGGCCTGGAAAAACTATCACAAAATTTGCAATATTGTGATAATTTAATATATTAGAGCTATTATCCTATAACTATAAAATTATGACATATACAGAAGTGAATAAAATCAACTGAGCAAATAGGCTTGTGAGGAGCAATGAACTCACTTCAGCCACCTATACTTTGCCACCAGATGCTCATCGCATCCTCTCTGTTGCCATTTCCATGATTCGTCAAGAAGACAAGCAACTACACACCTACAGAATATACTCCAAACATCTAATAGATTTTTTCCCGGCGTTGAAGTCGGACAAAAATGCAATTGCCAGGCTAGATAAAGCCACTGACGCTTTGATGTGATCATACATCAAGATAAAAAACAAAAATGGATGGTTAAAGCGTAATTTAATTCATTCGTGTGTTTTAAACAGGGTAAATGAGGTGATCTATGTTGACATTAGATTGGACGACGACATGGTCCCGTTTTTGATTGGCCTATCATGATGATTCTCCGCCCCTAAAATCGAAAATATCCGTCATTTCAAGAAGGAAAATCATTTTAAGCTTTATGCATTTTTTTACGCTTATCTGTATAGATGAAGCACGTGAGAAATACCCCTTTCACACATCAGAGACATATTGTCGATTCAGAAAAAACAATACATTCTTATTGGCCATCTAAAAAGCCGTCTGCTCAACCCAACGATTGATCTAATTAATAGAACAACTGACATTAAAGTTGAATACACCCACTACAAACACGGCAAAAAAATTGCTGGGTTTATTTTTGATATCCAGAAAAATAGCAAGATTGTCGCTTTAGGAGCACTCGAATGAAAATCATCATGAGTGACAGGTACAATTTACTCAGACAACAATTTAGCAAATAAATTCTCAACCTTTGGCATTAAGCAAACTGAGGTAGAGCGTCTCATTAAAATATTTTGAGCAAAATATTTGGAACAGCTATACCTTTATGTTCTTGAGAAGAAAAAACGTAATCAAATAGGATCAGCAAAGGGTTATCTATTCTGAATATTGAAAAAATCACCTCCTGTCGAAAGCTTATTATCTGACTCTTGCAGGCATAAAAAAGAGCAGGAAAGGTCAGATAAGCTGAAAAAGCAGCTACTTGAACACGAAAAACACCAACTTGAACGTAGGGGAAAAGACAATAAAATTATTACAAGTCTCGTAGAGAAATATCGCTCAAAAATATCAGTCAAGCAATTAATGCAGCTACAAAGAGAATTTTGAGAATCCGTTTATGGTCAAGGTCTTAAGCTATGAAAGAAGCACCTGGACTTTAGCAACCACCTTGTTGCTGCTTCATTTAAACGGTACATTTATCGAAAGAATATCTGTCAAGACTTCAATTGTGACAGTTAGGAGCATATGCTTTCACCTGTAATTGTTTAGACTTGAACTGACAGTTCAGGAATCAAGGTGTCGTTAAACCTGATATTCAGTAGATCTATTAAGCAGGAACGAGTCAAGATGGGGTACAGATTACCACTGGACATTCATTTAATTTTAAGCTGCCCCGAATGGCGCTAGTTTGTAGTGTTAGCAACGTATCTATTGTGAAGTGTGGCAACGAGAAATTGAGTAATAAAGATTTTCACTCAATAGGACATAATGGTGCTAATGCAAGGAGGGGCCTCTTGTTCAACAATAACTTTAACGATGGCTTTGGGCGGTATGCGCTGGCTGCCTCCTGTATAAGCATCAAATCTTGCCATCTCAGCAATCTTGTTTAGCGCTATATCCTTCGTCTTGCAGCATTCTTTGTATTTTTGGGTAGAATTGCCACAGCCGCACAATTCGCTATCATTCAGCTCTGTCATTCTTTCATACGAGTAATGGACAACCTGTCGTCCAGGCCATCGGCCAAAAAACTCTAAATGAAAATGCCGTAAGGCCCAGAGAGTATAAATATCCAGAAGCTCTACAATGCTGTCTTTGTGGGACCAACTTTCATCTGTCGGCTCAAATGCGCATATTGATCCATCAGGAAAATTAGTATGCCTGGGGCCAATCCACTGTGCTTTTGCAAGCAACACATCTTTCCAAAAACCCCAGCTCCTTATAGTGTACGGCCATACGTACGGTATTGCAGTCAAAAATATAGCTTTGCGGCATTGATCTGGCAACAGGGAGCTTTCGGTCATTAACCATAGCCCTTTCTCCTGGTGCCAGACCTGGGTACCTGGGTATGTCGATTCTATAGCTGCTAACTCTTTCTGGTATTTGCCCTTAAGATAACTGCTGATGACCGATGGGGCTTTACAGGTCGTCCTTTGTCGCCTTGATGGCTGTGTCCATGGTGGTGTTGGTCTTTTTCTTTTTTGTCGTTCATTTTGGTGTTCCTCACCCAGGCTCATTGAAGGTGGTGAGATAGTGCTGGGTATCACTATCCCCCCATTTTTAACATGCGGGAATATGTTCCTGTCCAATTGTTCGCCAATTATCCTTAAATTTTCCATACGTTGGTTTTAAGAGCCTTGCTTTTTAGGGAAGATATTAGCATAGTATGTTCAATGAAGTAAATATAGATACGAATACTTAGTATGTCAACATGGTAAAAAATAAAAAAATTACTAGGCCCATGTTTCTAAAGCGGGGCTTAGTTTGTATGCGACCTGCTGCGTGGCTGCTTACGGAAAGCAAGGGAGGGGGAATTATGCGTTGGAGCGCTGAAAGAAGAATGGAGTTCATTGAATCACGCCTGTACTGGGAGGGGCACATAGGCAGAAAAGACCTAATGGATTTTTTTCAAATTTCAACCCCTCAGGCCACCAAAGACATCAAAATGTATGGGGAGATTGCTCCTGGGAATATGGAGTATAACAATAGTGCGAAATGTTATGTGGCGACAGAAGATTTCATTCCTAAGGTCTCTAAGCCGACTAGCGAGAGATATTTGACTAGGTTGAGGCTCCTCAAAGGCAAGGGGGCTAACAGTATTTTTTTTAGTGGTACGGTCCCTTCTTTTTCTGAAATGCCACAGTTGAGACGTTTTGTAGATGAAGAAATTCTTAGAGGGGTGTTGAGGTTCATTCGGCAAAATGAAGCAGTTAGTATTGAATACCAATCAATGAGTTCCCCTGAGCCTATAAAGCGATGGATTACACCTCATTCTCTTGGGTTTGACGGTTCCCGGTGGCATGTGCGTGCACTTTGCCATAATGATAAGATTTACAAGGATTTTAATTTAGGAAGAATTGTGTCTATTGTTGAGTCAGCACTGCATCATTTCGATCACTCAGTTGACTATGAATGGCACAATGAGATTGCTGTGACATTTGCGCCAAACAAAGAGCTGACAGCTGGCAAACGAGCTTGGATTGAAAGAGATTATGGCATGAAAGACGGGCAAGTGACATTGAATATGAAGGCTGCATTTTACTACTATTTCGAGAACAAATTTGGGTTTATAGACGGTCACGAGGATCATCCAGGCGTTCAGAGACAAATTGTTTTAATAAATAGAGATGAGATCAAAGCAAAAAATGATCTTCTCAAGTCAATGTCAGCGGCTAAGGTGCACGAGATGTTTGAATCGCCCCTAGAATTCTAGACACTCCCTGCCCGCATGATCCAGTGGCAATCATAACCGTATTGCTATTGCACGAGGTGCTGGTGATCCTTCTTCCTGAGTATGTCAGATTTTATCAGACTTTATTTTGAAAAGTGTCAGGTCAGATATAAACAACTACAGGTTACACCCCCAGGCCATGGTCGATGCCGCAGAGCCAAACATCAGTAGAGCTAAACAGCAACCACTGCCTTGAGGTGTTTTCCTTCCTTGTCCGCCTTTCTTCTCATCATCAAAGAAGAGGCACATCTCCATGGCGTCATCTCCGTCACCATCAAGATCGANNCGTCCGCTAATAGCGCTCTTTCCTCCCGATATAGGTGCAATGGAAATCTGGGTGGATATCCTTTCTTTCAAGGCGTGAACATGGGAGATAACACCAATTAACTTGCCATCTTGTTGCAGGCTAACCAGGGTTTCCAGAGCGCTCTCCAAAACCTCCTCGTCCAGGGTGCCAAATCCTTCATCAAGAAAAAGGGAATCCACCCGGACTTTCCGGCTGGCCATTTTCGACAGCCCTAGCGCCAGCGTCAGGCTGACAATAAAGCTTTCACCTCCGGACAGGTTTTTGGTCGACCGGATTTCACCTGCCTGATAGTTATCGACGACACTCAACTCCAGTGGATGCTGTTCATCACGGATCAGGAGATAGCGATCTGTCATTTTTTCCAGCTGCCGGTTGGCATGGGAAACCATCAATTCAAAGGTCAGTCCCTGAGCAAAGTTCCGGTACTTTTTCCCGTCGGCTGAACCGATGAGGCCATGCAACTTCTCCCAACGATGGCACTCTTTTTTCTGGGCCTCGATGGCCGACTGCTTTTCCTTTATCCGCGCTTTGGCTGCCGCATTTTCAGTCAGCTTGTGTTTGAGACCGGCAATGGTATCGCGCAGTGCTTTCAGCGCTTCCTCAAACTCTTTGAACTGCGGCTCCAGCTCCTCAAGTGTCATATCTGTGAGCTTTTTGGCGGTCTCCGTGGCCAAACGCGTCTCCCGGTCGTTCTGTTTGGCTTTGAGCTCCGTCCCCGCATTATCC
>DNDT01000391.1 GCA_003487525.1 Flavobacteriales bacterium | reverse complement strand
AATTTCTCCATATACTCACTCATGTCAATTCGGATAACCGAATCGTCATTGTCGAAAAGATATCGTCCAAGCACCTTGGCAAGTTGTGTTTTTCCCACTCCGGTTGGTCCCAGGAAAATAAAAGAACCAATGGGTTTATTCGGGTTTTTCAGACCTGCTCTGTTTCGTTGAATGGCTTTGACCACTTTTACAATGGCTTCGTCCTGACCGATCAGCTTGTGGTGAATGTCCTCGTACATCGTGAGCAGTTTCTCGCTTTCTTTCTGTGCAACACGCTGAACCGGTATTCCTGTCATCATGGCCACTACTTCTGCCACATTATCCTCGTCAACCGTTTCGCGGTGTGATTTGGTTTGCTCTTCCCAGTCTTTTTTTGCCTGTTCAAGCTTTTCCTGCAATTGTCGTTCACTGTCCCTCAATCGGGCAGCTTCTTCGTACTTCTGACTCCGAACAACCTGATTTTTTTGGCTTTTTATTTCCTCTATCGACTTTTCAATTTCGATGATGTTCTTCGGCACCTTGATGTTGACAATGTGAACCCTGGAACCGGCCTCATCCAATGCATCGATCGCCTTGTCAGGCAAATGCCGGTCCGACATGTATCTGCTCGTAAGCAGCACGCATGCCTTTATTGCATCGGGCGTATAATTCACGTTGTGGTGTTCCTCGTACTTTCCCTTAATGTTGTTCAGGATTTCTATGGTTTCTTCTTCCGAAGTGGGATCTACATGCACTTTTTGGAAACGACGCTCAAGCGCCCCGTCTTTCTCGATGTACTGTCTGTATTCATCCAGGGTAGTGGCGCCAATGCACTGAATTTCGCCTCTAGCCAGTGCTGGCTTAAACATATTCGAGGCGTCCAGGCTTCCTGAAGCTCCTCCGGCCCCGACAATGGTGTGCACCTCATCAATAAACAATATGATGTTCGGGCTTTTTTCCAGTTCATTCATTACCGCTTTCATTCGCTCTTCAAACTGTCCGCGGTACTTGGTTCCGGCAACCAGTGATGCCAGATCCAGTGTTACAATGCGCTTGTTGAAAAGAAGCCTTGAAACCTTTTTCTGGATGATTCTAAGGGCAAGTCCCTCGGCAATGGCTGATTTACCAACTCCCGGTTCTCCAATCAGAACGGGATTGTTTTTCTTTCTTCTGCTCAGAATTTGAGAAACACGCTCAATTTCTTTTTCCCTGCCTACAACCGGGTCCAGCTTATCTTCTTCGGCAAGTGAGGTAAGATCACGGCCGAAATTATCCAATACAGGTGTTTTTGACTTTCCTTCGGCTCTTTTGGCTCCACCTCCGGAACCGGAGAACCCCCTTCCTGATTCATCGTCGTCGTCATCGTCCGGTGTGGGATTTCCGGGTAGGTTGCTTTCGATATCCTGACTGCTTCCACCCATGTTCATCAATTCGAGTTCATCCTTTACGGCATCATAGTCAACACTGAACCGGTTGAGCGATTTTGTAGCGATATTATCTTCGTCTTTTAGAATCGATAACAGCAAATGTTCGGTGCCAATCAAATTACTTTTGAACAATTTTGCCTCCAGATAAGTAATCTTAAGCACTTTTTCCGCTTGTTTTACCAGTGGAATATTTGTCAGTTGATTTGAATTTCCCGTACCAAGTTTGGCAGATTGCTCTATCGTTTTGCGCAAATCGACCAGGTTCACATTGAGTGATTTCAATATTTTAATTGCCAGTCCATCACCTTCACGGATAATACCCAGAAGCAGGGGTTCTATTCCGATGTAGTCATGGCCAAGCCTCAGGGCCTCTTCCCGGCTAAAGGTTATCACGTCTTTGACGCGCGGTGAAAAATTTGCTTCCATAATTATCCTTTATCAAAAGTCGTGCCAGTTTTAAATACAAACGACATCTAAGCTAAATTAGGTTTATTGGTATTAATTCAAAAATATTCTTTTAGCCTTCGGTTCGGCTTTAATTTCACAAATATTTTTTAAACAAAAAATTGTTGGTAAAACCGTGCCGAAAAAAGAGTCCGGAGCGACTATAAATACTTAATTTGGCGACGCTTTTTACCTAGCAAAAATACCTAACTGAAATTACACGTTTATGGCAGAAGATCGCATTGTTCAAATAGACATTGAAGAGGAGATGAAATCGGCCTACATCGATTACTCGATGTCGGTTATTGTGTCCAGGGCATTACCCGATGTAAGGGACGGATTAAAGCCTGTTCACCGAAGAATTTTATTCGGCATGATGGACCTCGGTGTATTTTCTAACCGCGCGTACAAAAAATCTGCAAGAATTGTTGGAGAGGTTCTCGGTAAGTACCATCCACATGGAGATACAGCTGTTTATGATACCATGGTCAGGATGGCGCAGGAGTGGAGTCTTCGCTACATGTTGGTTGAAGGACAGGGAAATTTTGGCTCAGTGGACGGTGACAGTCCTGCGGCAATGAGGTATACCGAAGCCAGGCTGAAAAAAGTGTCCGAAGAAATGCTTGCCGATATTGACAAGGAAACGGTTGATTTCAGGCTGAATTTTGATGATACCCTTCAGGAACCCACGGTTCTGCCAACAAGAATACCCAACCTTCTCGTAAACGGAGCATCCGGTATTGCGGTTGGAATGGCGACCAATATGGCCCCGCACAACATGACTGAGATCATTAATGGTTTGATCATGTGCG
>DNDT01000488.1 GCA_003487525.1 Flavobacteriales bacterium | reverse complement strand
CCCATGGGAGAATGGAAAGCATTAATCTGGGGTGGCGTGATCTGGGGAGTATGGCACGCGCCTGTGATCCTTCAAGGACACAATTACCCGGAGCATCCGCTTCTTGGGTTATTTCTTATGATTATTTTTTGCATCTTCCTATCCATCATTATTGGATGGATGTACCTTCGAACACGAAGTCCGTGGTCGGCAGCAATCGCGCACGGTTCATTGAATGCATGGGGTGGACTGGCAGTTGTGTTCCTGTTGCCCGGATTCGACACTGCCTTTGGCGGTAGTATTGTTAGCTTGACTGGATTTGTAGTATTAGGATTATGCGTAGTTGCATTAATGCTCGCCAAGGGCTTGCCTGTTGAGGCAGATGAAACAATGTAAAGAAAAAATTAATTGCAGATAATGCTCTCACATGAATTTACACACTTGGAGACTGAAATGACTGAAGAAATCAAACAATGGGAATANNAAAGATGAAAACATTGAAGAGACGCTGGATGCATGGGGAGAAGAAGGTTGGGAAGCGATCAATGTCTTCACTCCAGAAGGAAGTGGCAAGATAACCATCGTTGCCAAGCGTCCGCTGACAGAACGAACACGCCGCATGCGGAACATGCCGCAGACAAGATTAAGTTCATAGATCAGAATCAGATAAAGGCTTGGATAAGAATCGTCCACATATCCGCCCATGAAGGGCGGATATGTGCTTAATGTCAGAACACTTTTCTGTGTTCAGTTGAGATACAATTATTTTTATGCGAACGTTTCATAACATTGTTCTGATTGCTGTTATCTTATCAAGTTTTATATTTGGCGCATCCACACTCACACGCGGACACGAATGGGGTGATGATTTTGCATCGTATCTTATGCAGGCGCAAAGCATCCTGGATGGCAATACAGATGAGTTCATCGAACACAACACGTTCACGATTTTCGAATCGTCATTCCAGATCGGACCTGTTGCATATCCATGGGGTTACCCACTTATACTCACCCCTGCGCTTTTTATCAAAGGCTTACATCCGCTTACATTGAAGTTGCCTGCCCTGTTCCTTTTTTCAGGATTCCTGATCAGTTTATATTTGTTGGCAAAAAAACGACTCTCATCAAATGAGAGCCTGCTTCTCATATCTCTTTTTGCCTTCAATCCAATGTTGATAAAGTTCCTTGATCAGATTCTTTCGGATATTCCTTTATTGTTTTTCACTGTTTTTGCCTTGTTATGCATCCTGGAATTTGAAAATAAGCAAACGCGATGGAGTAACGTTCTTACTGGGATTGTATTATTTTTTGCTTTTTTCGTTCGTACAACGGGAATTATCCTTTTGGCAAGTTTCCTGGCTTATAAAGCATTCTCCTTTTATTTCAAAAAAGAAAAACGTAAGGGCGTTTTTTTAAATTCCATCAAGATCTTATTGTCCTTCAGTGCATTATTGTTTGTTACATCCATACTTTTACCAAATGGACAGGGTTCATATTTCGAGCAAGTAAAGGGTTTAACCTTCGCCATTCTCCTGGATAATATTTTCAACTATTTCTACATACTTGGATCATTTTTTGGCAATGGCCCAGCATGGACATATCTATACTATGTGTTTGTGATCTTTTTTGCAGCGGGCATATGGGCGCGCCGTCATGCAGATCTGCTCTTGATTTTTTTCTTCTTCGCATATTTTGCTTCAATGATCTTTTGGCCAGCGTGGCAGGGAATTCGGTTTGCTTTCCCGTTGTTGCCCATCTTTGTTTACTTTGTGTTTCAGGGAATACGTTTGACTATTGAGGAATTGCCTGAAAAAATACAGAAAATTGGATGGGGATTGTCCTTTGTTTTATGGGTTTTTATAGTTATAACTTTTATTTCCACTACAGGGACTCAGGCCCGCACAAATTTAAAGAATGATCGAAAGATAAACGGGCCCTTCGATTCGTACAGCGATGATGTTTTTCGATACATCCAGGCGGAAACAGAGCCGGATAGTGTGATCGTCTTTTTCAAACCGCGCGCCATGCGGTTGTTTACCGGCCGTGATTCGATCATGGTCCTTGAGTGCGAGAATATATTGAAAGGTGATTATTTTGTTCAACATCTGAAGCAGGAATACAGCCAGATACTTCCTGATGATATAGATGCCTGTAATCTGCCGTTGGAGAACGTTTTCGAGAACCAAAGGTTCATTGTTTACAAAGTGTCGAAATGAAATTAACACTTGAATCTCACAGTTAAATTCAGTACACTGTACCCATGACCACAACAGGTAAACTTCGCGATCTTGAGGGGCGACAGAACCAGTTACTACGCCTTGTGGAGTTGAGCATAACTTTAAACTCCACTCTTGACCTGGACGAATTGCTGCAGCAAATCACGGAAACGGCAACCGAGTTGTTGGAATGTGAAGCATCATCCATTCTTTTATATGATGAGAAGAACCCACGGTTGTATTTTGCCGCTGCAACAGGTTCTGATCCTGATGAACTTGCAAAAATCCCCGTGCCCATTGAGGGAAGTTTGGCAGGCACAATATTCCGCACAAATCAACCGATGATCCTTAATAATGTGGAACAGGATCCGCGTCATTACAC
>DNDT01000360.1 GCA_003487525.1 Flavobacteriales bacterium | reverse complement strand
AACCGATCAGGGATTACGATATCTACGTCGATAAAACAATGGAATTAAAGGTTGTGAAAATCAACAAGGAATTCAAAAATGTTGTTGTTTCTCACAAGGCTCTTATTGAGGCTGAACTTGAGGAACAGAAAAAACAAATTATTGCCAAACTCGAAAAAGGTCAGGTACTTGAAGGAACCGTTAAGAACATTACTTCTTACGGTGTGTTCATTGATCTTGGTGGAGTTGACGGCCTTATTCACATTACCGATCTTTCATGGGGAAGAATCAATCACCCCGAGGAGATTGTTACCCTTGATGAAAAAATCAATGTAGTTATTCTGGACTTCGATAACGAGAAACGAAGAATTGCTCTTGGTTTAAAACAACTTCAGGATCACCCATGGGACAAACTTGACCAGAACCTGAAAGTTGACGATGAAGTGACCGGAAAAGTTGTTGTCGTAGCCGATTACGGTGCATTCGTTGAAATTCAACCGGGGGTTGAAGGATTGATTCACGTATCCGAGATTTCATGGTCAAATCACCTGAAGCCTGCCCAGGAGTTCTTTAAAGTGGGAGATCAGGTGAAAGCCAAGATTCTGACCCTTGATAAAGAGGACAGAAAAATGTCGCTCGGAATCAAACAACTTACACCGGATCCATGGGAGAACATTGACAAGCAATTCCCTCTGGGTTCCAAGCATACTGGAAAAGTGACCAACATTTCTGATTTCGGGGTGTTTGTTGAGTTATCCGATGGTGTTGACGGATTGATCCATATTTCCGATTTGTCATGGTCAAGAAAAGTTAATCACCCATCAGAAATTACCAAGGTAGGTGAGAACATTGACATTGTTATCCTGGAAATCGATCGCGAGAACAGAAGGTTAAGCCTTGGACACAAGCAACTTGAGGAAAACCCATGGGAAGTATTTGAAACTGTGTTCGGTATCGGAACAGTTCACCAGGGTACCATCATCGAAGTGAACAAGCGCAATGCCGTGGTTTCAATGCCATACGGAGTTGAAGGTATCTGTACACTTAAAAATCTGACAAAGGAAGATGGAAGTGCTGCCAAAATAGATGAGACTCTTGACTTTAAGGTATTGGAATTCAATAAGAATGCGAGAAAGATCATGGTTTCTCATTCAAATGTTTTCAAAGCCGATGAAGAAAGTGAGCCAAAATCAAAATCGGCAAAAAGTCAATCAAGTTCCAAAGCGGTCAAGAAAATTAACGAGAGTCAGGAGAAAACGACCCTTGGTGATTTGGATGTCTTAGGTGACTTGAAAAGCAAGATGGAAAAGGGAGAGCGAAAATAATCACCCTTTCCACCCATAAACTGACCCCACAGTGCTGCCAAAAGTAGTTTTGTGGGGTCTTTTTTTTGATTTAATGAATCGATAAATAATATATTTGCGCATCACAATGAACAAACGGATTATTCTCCAAAGTGCGCAATTCAATCTGGTAATCAAGCGGCTTTGTTGTGAACTTATCGAGAACCACGATGATTTCTCTTCATCTGTCATTTTGGGTTTGCAGCCGCGCGGTATTTACCTTGCACAACGGATTGTAGATTTCATCAAAACCCATTACAAAGTCAATATCCAGTACGGAACACTGGATGCCACATTTCACCGTGATGATTTTCGTCGTCAGAATAGTCCCCTGATACCAAGCAATACTTCCATTGATTTCATCATTGAAGGAAAAAAAGTGGTGCTCATCGACGATGTGCTCTACACCGGTCGGACCATTCGTTCAGGAATGGATGCGATGCTGGCATATGGCAGGCCGTCAAAAGTCGAGTTGCTGACCCTGATAGACAGAAGATACAGTCGTCACCTCCCGATTCAACCGGATTATACCGGTTTAAGTGTCGATACCATTGCAAAAGAACGCGTCGCTGTGCAGTGGAATGAAATAGAAGGAAAGGATAAAGTATTTTTGTATACACCCGAATAGCATGAACAAGCTAAGCTCTGAGCACCTACTGGGTATAAAACACCTCCAACAAAGCGACATTTCCTTAATATTTCAAGTTGCGGACAATTTCAAAAAAGTCATAAACCGACCCTTAAAAAAAGTTCCTTCACTCCGTGATATTACGGTTGCTAATTTATTTTTTGAAAATTCAACCAGAACAAAACTGTCCTTTGAACTGGCTGAAAAGAGGCTATCCGCCGATGTAATAAATTTTTCGAGTTCAGGTAGTTCGGTTAAAAAAGGGGAAACCCTGGTCGATACGGTGAACAACATTCTTGCCATGAAGGTGGATATGATTGTGATGCGTCATCCGGTTCCGGGAGCGGCACTTTATCTTTCCGAAAGGGTTGATGCAAAAATTATCAATGCCGGGGACGGAACCCACGAGCACCCGACTCAGGCTTTGCTTGATGCGTATTCAATTCGTGAGAGACTAGGTGAGGTAAAAGGTAAAAAAGTGGTTATTGTCGGGGATATTACGCACTCAAGGGTGGCCTTGTCCAATATATTCTGTCTTCAGAAACTGGGTGCGGA
>DNDT01000359.1 GCA_003487525.1 Flavobacteriales bacterium | reverse complement strand
ATCGTAATCCCTGATCGGTTTTACATCGATCTGTGATCCGGGAAGGAAGGCTTCAATTCCGAAGACGTCAACGATCAATCCACCTTTTGTTCTGCACTTAACGTGACCTTTTATCACTTCCTGTGAATTCAGGGCATCATTTACTCTTTCCCATGCTCTTAAGGCACGGGCTTTTGTGTGAGACAAAATAAGCTGTCCGCTTTTATCTTCCTGACTTTCGACAAATACTTCAATTTTACCGCCAACTTTAAGGTCTTTGTTGTATCGAAGTTCAGACAATGATATAACACCATCGGACTTATATCCGATGTTTACAATCACCTCCTTGCCTGTCATGGAAACTATTTCCCCATCTATAACATCCTGAACCGCAATTGAGGTTAAGGTTTTGTCATACATGGCCTGCATTTCCTTCTGATCCTTTTCAGAATAAATCTCTCCTGTCTTACCTATTGATTCCCAGCTGAATTTTTCTGCAGCAACAGGAGCCTCAGTCTTCTTCTCCGGTACGGCTTCAATTACCTCTTCTTTTTCAACATCCGCCACAGGAACCGGCTGCTTTTCGGCTGCCTTAATTCGCGGTTTGGGAGTGGATTTTTTTACAGCTGCCTTGGTTTCTTCTTTTTTGGCGGCCGGTTTCTTGGCACTGGCGGCTTTGGCAGTTGTTTTGGTTGTTTTACTTGTACAGGCAGCGCTCTTTGCGGTCGTTTTTTTGGTAGTTGCGCTGGCGCTAGTTTTTTTGGTAGTTGCAGCTTTTGTGGTTTTTGCTGCTTTTTTTACCTCTTTTTCGATGGTCTCGGCCATATTCATTTACTTGTATTCCAATCCGATTGTCGGTACTGACTGGAAGTGATTAATAAAGCCCGTATACCGATATCGGGCTATTTACAAAGGGCGGCAAATTTAAGGATAATAAATCGAAATTCAATTATTTTAAATCGATTCTCGATTCAAAATCACGGTATAGCAGGTACTTTTCACGTATTTTCTTGAATTTTTCGATTTCAAAGGCCCAGGAATTGCGTATTTCGTTCTCAGATAGACCTTCGATAATCTGCTGTTTCAGGGTCGCATTTCCGGCCAGCAGATTGAAATAATTGGTAAAAAATTCCTTTTTATTCGGAAGCTTTTGATAAAAATCAAGAAGATACGACAGTTCAATCCTTGGGTATTTTAACAAGGAATCGATATTTCGATTGGATAAATCAATTCCCGAACAGGTTCTTCCCATCAATTTCGGATTTGAACTCATTCCGGGTTTGCTTTCAGGAACAAACTGGTAGCTGCCACTCACATAATCGGGATGTCCGATGATTTGAAATGGTTTGTCGGTTCCACGACCGATGCTGACCACAGTTCCCTCAAAGAAACAAAGGGACGGGTAAAGGTAAACGGATGTCATGTTCGGCAGGTTCGGGGAAGGTTTGACGGGAAGTGAATAAAACAGCGAATGTTCGTAATTTTTCACAGGAATAACCCGAAGGTGACAGTTTCCGGTACCGTTCCATTTTTCACCAACCACCATTTGTGCATACTCGCCAATGCTCATTCCGTATACTACCGGAACAGGATGCAAGCCCACAAAAGTGGTGAATCTGGATTCAAGAACCGGTCCGTCAATGTAATGTCCATTGGGATTTGGGCGGTCCAGAACAACGACATCAACATTGTTTTCACTGCATGCCTTTAGGATATACGTAAGGGTTGATATATATGTGTAAAATCGAACCCCGACATCCTGAAGATCAAAAACAACCACATCCAGATCCGCGATTTGTTCTTTCCTCGCTTCTTTGTTCTCTCCATAGAGCGATATAATCGGAATGCCGGTTTTCCGATCAACCTCATTGTTCAGATGTTCACCGGCATCTGCCTTTCCCCGAAATCCATGTTCGGGACTGAAAATGCGAACAATGTTAATTTCCCGTTTTATCAAGCTGTCAACCAGGTGGGTTTCATTGATAAGCGAGGCGTGGTTCGCAACAACACCAACCTTTTTGTTCTTCAGGGACGGAACATACAACTCCGTTCTCTCGGCTCCGGGTATTATCGGTAACTGCACCAACTGTCCGAACAAACTTGAGACCGAGAGCAAGAATGACATGAGTAAAATTGTTGACCTAAACCAAGTCATTGCCATCTTGATATTTCTACTTTTACGAAAAATAAAATGAATGCCATTCCGCAAAGTTGAAATTTTCATCGCAAATAAGTTCATCGGAAGGCGTAAATCGTCAGGAAGAAGTCGTCCGGTTATTCGAATTTCGATTGCAGCCATTGCGATAAGCACTTCGGTAATGATTCTTACAGCCGCTGTAGTCAAGGGTTTTAAGAAAGAGATTACCGAAAAAGTAATTGGTTTTGGCGCTCACATTAATGTCGGTTATTATAGCAATCAACAGTCGTATGAAAGTGTTCCCCTTGAAAAAAGCGGGGAAATAGAGTCAATGGCCGGTCATAACAACATCAGACACGTCCAGGCTTATGTGACCAATCCGGGAATTTTAAAAAATGGAACCACCATTCAGGCAAATGTGCTAAAGGGAGTCGATAATAATTTCGACTGGAGCTTTTTTTCTGAACACCTGGTATCGGGAAATCTGGACTCGGGACTCACCAATGGCATTTTAATCTCGTCAAAAACGGCAAATGAACTCGAAGTTGAAACCGGGGAGAAAATCCTTCTTTACTTCATTCAGGACCCACCCAGGGTTCGAAAATTAAAAATTGTCGGCATCTACGAATCTGGTTTTAGTCAATTTGACAACCTGATGGCCTTTGTTGATATGAAATTGCTTCAAACCATTAATGGTTGGAACGAAAACCAATACAGTGGTTACGTACTTTTCGTGGATGATTTCAACCGTCTCCAGGAATCGAGCAACGAGGTCTACAATCAAATTCCGAATGACCTTGATGCAAATTCGGTGTACGAGTTGTTTCCGGATATTTTTAACTGGCTGGAATTGCAGGACATGAATTATTTTATCATTCTGACACTTATGATTTTGGTGGCAGCAATTAATTCAATCAGTTCACTGGTCATCATGATATTGGAAAAAACACAGTCAATTGGTGTGTTAAAAACACTTGGGTCAAGCAATTGGAACATCAAACGCATCTTTATTTATCAGGGTGGATATTTGTTGCTGATCGGCCTTTTTTGGGGGAATTTGACAGGAATTGGATTATGCCTTCTTCAGCGCGAATTCAAGATCATCGAATTGCCCGTAGAATCCTACTACCTGTCCTCCGTTCCCATTCAGTTGGAATTTACGGACATCTTTTTTATTAATTTGGGTGCGTTCACCCTGTGCAGTCTGGCATTGATTTTGCCTTCCCATTTAATTTCAAAAATTGTAATCGCCAAGGTTATAAAATTTGATTAGTCGAGCTTTATTTAATCGGCAAAACCTATTTTTGAGCCCCTTATGAAATACTACGAGAACATTCTTCAGACTATCGGTAATACACCTCTGGTGA
>DNDT01000362.1 GCA_003487525.1 Flavobacteriales bacterium | reverse complement strand
GCCCCCTGTACATCAATGGTCAGACTACCGGTGGGCAGAGATCCCTGAATGCACAGGTTGTACACA
This sequence comes from Flavobacteriales bacterium, assembly GCA_003487525.1. GTDB lineage: Bacteria > Bacteroidota > Bacteroidia > Flavobacteriales_E > Vicingaceae > UBA11591. The sequence continues at coordinate 5,074 of DNDT01000362.1, read as the reverse complement.
GTCAGCGTGAAAACATATTTTCCCTGACTTGAACCTGATCCCACACATTCCCAGGTAATGTCACCTCCCAAAATTTGCTGAGCGTTGACATTGGAAGAAATTAATAGAACTAGAGTGAAAATGCTTGTAAAAATCCTTCTCATTTTATTTTCGAATTGCAGTTCAAGTGTAGGACGAATATGAATATCAAATAGTTGCGTATCACGCAAGAATAAAGAAATTTGTCAACAATGAAGTTTTATCAAAGTACGTTTTTCGATCCAGCATCTAATCTCGCTCTGGAAGAGTTTTTATTCAATAGAACAGAAGAGGAATACTTACTGATTTACCGAAATCAAAACTCGGTGGAGTGTGGCAAACACCAGAATCCTGTTGCCGAAATCAACTCGGAATTTCTGTCTGAAAACAACATTCCTCTACATCGCAGGTTTTCCGGCGGTGGTACGGTATTCCATGACTTAGGCAACATTAACTTCTCATTTATAACGTCCGGGGCAAGTACCAGGGTGATAGACTTTGTCAAATACGCCAACGGTATCATTGGCTTTTTAAAAAGCAAGGGAATTAAGGCAAGTCTTTCGGACAGAAACGACATCTTGCTGAACGGTAAAAAAATAACCGGTCATGCGGCCCATTCCAAAGGCAATAGAGCACTTCACCACGGAACCCTGCTTTTTGATGCGAATCTCGCTTTGCTTTCCGGATGTCTGAAGTCGAACAGGGAAAAGTTTAAAAGCAGGGCGGTAAAGTCGGTTCCATCGCGCGTTACAAATCTCTGTGCGGAAGAAACCATTTCTCAGCCGATCGAAAACTTTATTCATGATTTGATTTCACATCTCAGCGGTATATTTTCGATTAAAGAAGAGTTGTCCCTGAATGAAAAAGATTTGTCGGACATTGAAAACCTGGCCGAATCAAAGTACAGGGATTGGGAATGGAACTACGCCTATGGTCCTGACTACACCTTTGAAATAGACCGGATTGTTTTAAACACTGATCTAAAAGTTGAAATTGCCGTCAATAAGGGCATCATTTCAACACTATCCTTTCGTGAAAGCTGTACATTTGAACCGGCATTGAATGATCTGATCGGAAAGCGGCATGATTATAATGAAATGTATCAATGTTTAAGTGCCACTATGGACGATCAAACGGCAACCGCGTTAACTAATTTATTTTTCTGACATGAAAAAATTCATCACCCTCTTTTCAGTTTTCTTCGTTTGTTTTACTGCGTCTTTTGCACAGTATGAAAAGCAAACCGCTTACCTAGACAGCTATCTCGAAACGGCTGTCAAAGACTGGAATCTTCCATCTTTGAGTATCGGAATTGTAAAGGACGGACAAGTCGTGTTCCAAAGGAGTTATGGGTACCTCAAAAACGGTGAAGAAACAAAGGCGGATGAAAACAGCATTTATGCAATTGCCTCCTTAAGCAAGGCATTTACGACGGCATGTATCGGAATGCTGGTTGATGAGGGTAAACTCAACTGGGATGACCGGGTCATCGATCACCTGCCGTATTTCGAATTGCACGATCCCTGGGTAACGGCAAACATGACCATACGGGATTTACTGAGTCACAGATCCGGCCTGGCAACCTTTGACGGGGACGTGCTTTGGTATGGAACGGATTACTCCCGTGAGGAAATCGTACGACGAATTCGTCAACTTCCATTGAAACAAAACTTCCGGGCGGATTACGGGTATCAGAACATCATGTTTATTACCGCCGGCGAATTGATTGAAGCGGTGAGCGGTGTATCGTGGGATGATTTTGTAAGGGAACGCATTTTCAAACCCCTTGATATGGATCGATCGTACACCAATTTCTCTGACATCAACCTTCAAGACAACATGAGCTATCCTCATCTGAAAGGGAAGCCAATTACACATTTGAGCTACAACAATTCCGGTGCAACCGCAGCTATCCATTCGAACGTAGACGACATGTGCAATTGGATTAAGTTTTGGTTAAACAAGGGAATTGTCGGAAGCGATACGCTTTTGTCAACTTCGGCAATTAATGAACTTCACATGCAGCACACGGTGATTCGAACCAGCGGTTTCGACGCTCACAATGGGACGCATTTTAAGGGGTATGGAATGGGTTGGTTTTTAATGGATTACAATGGCAAAAAGGTCGTGCATCACGGGGGAGGACTTCCGGGTTATATTTCGAAAATAGCCTTGGTACCCGAAGAAAATCTCGGCATGATTGTCCTGACAAATGATATGAGCTGGCTGCCATCTGCCCTGACCTATAAGGTGATTGACATTTTTACAAGGGAGGATCCTGCGGAGCGTGACTGGTCAAAAGAATACCTCGGATACAGCGACAACAACGACAAAAAGGAAGCCGAAAAAACCGTACTGCGACATGAAGCGAGGGTTGAAAAGACCAAACCATCAAAGGCTCTTTCGGATTATGCAGGGGTTTATGAGGATAAAATGTACGGAAGGGCAATTATTGCTCTAAACGGGAAAAAACTACACCTGGAAATGGTTCCGACCAGGCAGATATTCACGGCCGACCTCAATCACTGGCATTACGATACTTTTCAATTCACTTTCGAAGATCCCTTTCTGCCGGAAGGATTTTTAACCTTTAAATTGAACAGTGACGGAAAAGTGACGGGCTTTACAATTGACCTTCCGAATCCGGACTTTAACTTTTATAACCTGAATTTCGAAAAGCAGTAATTACAGGCGATCGACGAAATCACTGGTAATTCCATCGACCTTCATGGACTTTGCCCGCGCAATCTCGAGCGGGTGGTTTACCGTCCAGGTGAAAACTTTTTTGCCCATTCCCTGTGCTATCTTTACCACTTCAGGATCAATTGAATCAAATCCTAGGGCCAGGATGTCACACAGGGCGTTTTGAATCATGTCCTCCGCATTTATCGGATTCCCTTCAACAATGAGTACCGTTCGTATCCTGGGATCGAGTTTTTTAACGTGAACAATCGATTTGTAATCAAAGGAACCGATGATAAAACGGTCTTCCGAAAGGTGATTCAGGCAGGTTTCCAAAACGACCGATTCTGCGCCGAATGTTTTCAAATCGAGATACAGAATTTGCTTGTGACGCGAAATGGTTTCGCAAAATTCATCAAGTGAACACACCGGTTCCCCGTTTCGTAACCGAACGTTTTTAAGGTAATGTTCCCAGGTATAATCCCAGGTATAGCCCTGGGTATTGGTAGTCCTGTCCAGCAACTTGTCGTGACGAATGACCGGAATGCCATCCTTGGTCAACTGAACATCGGCTTCAACGACATCCGCATTCAATTCAATGGCCTTCAAAAGCGATGCCATGCTGTTTTCTTCCTCGTATCCGGAAGCTCCTCGATGGGCTATTTTTAACAAACTCTGGAGTATGTTGGTTTAATTGCCAAGTAATTCCTTTACCTTACCCGAAATCGTTTTTCCGTCTGCTTTTCCCGCAAGCTGTGCAGATGCAGCTCCCATGACTTTTCCCATATCCTTCATTCCTTCGGCTCCTAATTTCGCGATCAGGTTTTTTACAAATTCGGTAAGTTCGGCATCGGACATTTGTTCGGGCAGAAACTCGCTGATCACGTCGGCTTCAAACAATTCTGTCTTCATCAGATCCTCCCTGTTTTGTTCTTTATAGACGTTGGCAGATTCCCTTCGCTGTTTTACAAGCTTCTGAAGCGCTTTTATTTCAGCCTCTTCACTTGATTCATTTCCGGAAGTTGATAATAGCAAAAGTTCAGCTTTTACTGCCCTCAGAGCAGTTAAACGTTCCTGATCCTTGGCTTTCATGGCCGCAACAATTTGGGCCTGGATGGTTTCTGTGAGGTTCATTTGGTAAAGATAGGTTAAAGGGTTAAATGGTGAAAGGGTTAGGAGAGAGGGAATAGGTGAGGTGGGGAGTAGGTGAGGAAACCGAGTTTACGAGCTTGCCTGCAGGCGATCAAGCCCAGTAAAACGGCAAGCAGGCTTGCCTGCCCGCCAGTGCGCAAAGCCGCTTGTGCCGGCAGGCGGGGATTCTGGAATCTAATTATGATTATGGAATTTAAAACAATACTATTCGAGAAGCTGATACTATTGGATCATCAACCTATCCCCTTATACCCCTATAGCCCAAATACTCACTTCAGGCTACTCCTGAGTTCAACCAGGATGGATACCAGGGCTACCAGGCTTACTACTATTAAACTAATCCACATTGTCGTGCAGGAATGAGTTGTTTTCTCTTAGTTTGGTTTTGTTGTCGTCATCTTCGGATAAGGTATATCGCGAGATGTTATCTTCCGAAGAATGAGGAATTNNGTCGCATGATTCGTTCCTGAGATTTTTTCAGCTGTTCTTCATTGGGAAGATTTTCGATGTTTGAATGAGGAATTTTCTTCTCGCCCCAATTGTTTGCACTTTCAACCTCTTCGTCGATGCTGTGGCGAACAATATTTTCAGTTTCCTCGACAGGAGTGTCATCTTCTTTCTTTGTCGGATTGCCAAATCGGATGATAAACTGATTTTCCTTTTCAGGTTCAATGTCGGATTTTGGCTTCAGATACGGCTCACCTTCAACCTCCTCGGCTTTGGCCGGTGCGATCTCCTCCGTTGAATCTTCTTCTTTCATTCCGTGGGGAATGGCTTCTGATTTCACTTCATCATCCAGGCTGCGCACAACGCGTTTGGTGTGCGATTCTCCCAGGTTGACATCCGGAAGGCTGTTCGGACCAAAACCGGTTGCAATAAGAGTTACACAGATATTTTCACCGAGATTTTCGTCTTTACCGTTGCCCCAAATCAGGTCTGCCGTATAACCTGTTTCATTTTGAATGTAATCGGTTATTTCGTCAATTTCATCCATGGAGATTTCATCTTCTCCGGAAGTAATGTTGAGCAAAATGTATTTCGCGCCCTTGATGTCATTGTCATTTAACAGCGGTGACGCAAGGGCGTGACTAACTGCGTTCGTGGCCCTGTCGACACCTGACGCCAGTGCCGAGCCCATGATGGCTGTTCCACCGCTTTGCATCACGGTCCGGACATCCTCAAAATCGACATTTATGTAGCCGGGAACGGTAATGATTTCGGC
>DNDT01000040.1 GCA_003487525.1 Flavobacteriales bacterium | reverse complement strand
GCACCTTTAACCGCACCGCATTTTGAATGTCCCAGTACGACAATGATTTTTGAACCTGCAACCTTACAGCCGAATTCCATGCTTCCCAGAATGTCTTCGTTAATAATGTTTCCTGCAACACGAATGCTGAAAATATCCCCAAGTCCCTGATCAAAAATGAGTTCGGCTGAGGTCCGGCTGTCAATGCAGCTTAAAATGACCGCAAAAGGATGCTGTCCGTCCGAGGTTTCGTTTGCCTGTTGCAACAGGTTCCGGTTTACCTTGAGATTGTTAATAAATCTCATGTTGCCATCTTTCAGTAAATTCAGAGCCATTTCAGGCGTGATGGCTTCCTGCATTTCCTTTGTAAGTGTTTTCATCCCAATGGGTTAGTTTAAAGGTTCAATAAAATTTATTTTTTCGACCGTGATGTTTTTAGTTTTCGCATTGATCGAGTAGTCCTTTATTAATTCCACCACGTCGTAGGCGATGGACTTTGATTTGGTACAGTCAATGATGACTTGAGAATTTTCAGGAATACTCCCCAGGGCTTTCACCACACTGGCTTTGTTAAAAAATGAAACTTCTTCGGCAAGGACAAGATGATGAATTTCGTGCCCTTCTTCCGTTGTGACCACATCCTTCATGTGGTGCGAATTGCGGTAACTGTGGCGCAGGGTGTAAAAGAGTCCCAGGCCCAGTCCCAAGCTGATTCCCATCAACAGATTCGAAGCTAAAATGGCAATTACGGTTGTTGTGAAAGGAACGAACTGTTCCCACCCCTGTCGATACATTTGAATGAAAAGGGAGGGCTTGGCCAATTTATATCCGACCATCAGCAGGATGGCAGCAAGGCTGGCCAGGGGAATCATGTTCAGGATACCGGCGATCGTAAAGGCACTTATCAGCAGGAAAATTCCGTGGAGAATCGCAGACATTTTTGTTTTACCGCCAAAGTTGATGTTGGCAGAACTTCGCACGATTACCTGTGTTATGGGTAATCCTCCTATTAAGCCCGAGACGACGTTTCCCAATCCCTGGGCGAGTAATTCCCTGTTTGTAGGCGTGACTCTCTTTTTCGGGTCGAGTTTGTCCGTGGCTTCCACACTAAGGAGGGTTTCCAGACTGGCAACAATGGCGATGACAAAGGCGATCTTCCACACTTCCGCATTGGCAATGGCCGAGAAATCAGGGAAGGTAAATTGCCGCATAAATTCGGAAATATCGTTTGGAACCGGGATGCTAACTACCTGATCTGCAGCGAGGCTAAAGTTCAAAGTTCCGTTCTGGTAAAGATAATTCATCGCGATACCAAAGAAAACCACGACGATCGGGGCCTGGATAAGCTGAAATATTTTATGTCGCTTGATCAACACCCTGTCCCACAGAATTAAGATGGCCAGTGAAACAATGGCGATCAGAAAGGCCCCGGGTGCCACATATTCGAGTGCCCTGAATATTTCGGAAATGGTGTTTTGCCCGTCGGGTTGTAAAAAAGCATCGTCTCCTTCAAGGTCCTTGTCCCATCCGAAAGCATGGGGTATTTGTTTCAAAATAATAAGAAGTCCGATACCCGTTAACATGCCTTTAATGACAGAGGAAGGAAAGAAGAATGCAACAAATCCCGCTTTGACATACCCAAGGATTAACTGGAAAATACCCGCTAGGACAACTGCCGTTAAAAACATTTCCCATGAACCATTGAGGGTAGAAATCGAGGTTAAGACAATGACTGCCAGACCTGCCGCCGGTCCGCTCACTCCCAAGGTAGAGCCACTGGCCATACCGACAACGATGCCACCGACAATGCCTGCAATGATACCTGCAAACATGGGGGCGCCTGAGGCAAGGGCAATGCCCAGGCAGAGTGGCACGGCCACAAAAAATACGACGATGCTGGCCGGAAGATCGTGTTTCAGTTCCTTGAATACATTTTTTGTTTCCATGGTTGGTAGGTTTTGGCCGGTAAAAATAGGAATAGTTTTTTAAAAGATAGGAATACTATTATGAATAATGGTAAAAATATTATTTTAAATTTGCGGTGTTTTAAGTGCCACAATATTGAAGTCAATGAAGCTTGAATTGCACATAAAAATGAACGAGGCCCTGTATCTCCGGAATCCGGAAAGTTCGGAGCTTGGCAAAAACATCGTTAAACACGGTATTCAGCTGATCTACCAGCACGGTTTTGAGGCATTTACCTTTAAAAAACTAGCCGAAGACATTGGCACCACCGAAGCGGGAGTGTATCGTTATTTTGAAAACAAACACAAGTTGTTGGTTTATCTTACTGCCTGGTACTGGGGATGGCTTGAATTTCAGATCCGATTTCACACCAATAATGTAACCGATCCGGAGTTAAAGTTGAAGAAGGTAATCGAACTTTTGGCCACAGCCGTGGCCGATGATGACATAAGCGATTACGAAAACGAGCGTTTGCTGCACCAAATCATTATTACCGAAGGATCCAAGGTTTATCTTACACGACAGGTTGGACAGGACAACAAGCAGCACTTTTTTAAACCCTACAAGGATCTCTGCGCGGTGATTGGCGATATTGTCATTGAATGCAACAAGTCCTACAAATACCCCAAATCCCTGGCGTCAACCATTGTCGAGATGGCGCATTTTCAGAACTTCTTTATGAACAACTTGCCCTCGCTGACCGATTTCGGTAAATCCAAGGAAATTAACGAGATCATTGCATTTCTCAATGAATTGGTGTTTTCGAGCCTTAAAAACAAACGATAAGTAGAGAGGGGTAAGGACAATGCTTGTCAGAGGCAGTTTTCAATTTGCTCCATTTGTTGGTGTGAAATACTTCGGTCAAGCAGGACCGTTATTTCAACTTGTTTTTTATCCTGCCAGGCGGTTGTTCGAGTGATAAAATCCTCTAGCTCTCCGGTGGTTTGTTCCTTTTGGCCCGAAGAGAGAAAGTCGGTTATGGATGACAGAAGAATCTGGTAATCGTGCCAGTCTCCGATAAACTCATTGAGCCACCGCACCCTATCCAAAAAATCGATTAAAACCACATGGGGGTTTAATTCACTTGCAATGGTCAGAATCTCGGCAACGGCTTTTAAACGAATCCGGATTTTGTGAAGTTTTCGGTCGCTTGGCAATTGTTTGCTGAGCTTATCCACTTTTCGGGTTTCCTTAAGCACAAATGAAATCAATTGCTCCGGCTCCATGTCACTGCGTTGTTCTTTGATTGCGTGGAACATTTTATTGTCCAGTTCTTTAAGTTCTTCGGGGTTGAAGACCTGAATTTGTGCACGCAGTTTTTCTTCGGCCTTTACTTGATTTTCCGCGAGGTATTCATTGAATGCGACCAGGTAATCGGCATTGTATTTTTCCGTAATGATAAGATTTACCTGAGTTTCCCTGACTTTTCCGGTTGCGCGGAACAGTTCGGAAATCAATTCGAAATGCTCCTTTTTTTTCCAGCTACCGTTGCTTACGGTCTGTAATAGGGACCACATGGCCCTGAGCTTTTTTATGCTGACCCGCAGGTTATGTAAATCCTCTATCTCCGGGTTTAGACGGGACCTGTTAAAATAAAAATGAAAAGAATCCAGAAGGTCACTGTAGTGCTGTATGAAACGGGAATAGGTTTCCGATTGCATATCACATTTTCTTCGGCCGAATGCCGGAATGGAGTCTAAAATTAGTGATTATTGGAACAAGAGGAGACAAAAATCAGGTCAGATTCTGAGCGAGCCCCTGAAACCCCTGGCGGCATAATAGGATTCCGCCCCATTGTGGTATAAGAATACGGTATTGTACCGCCGATCACAGAAGACGGCACCTCCGAGTTTTCGAATCTCCGCGGGCGTTTTGATCCAGCTCGATGTCTTAGTATCGAAGGTTCCCAGTTTCTGCAAGTCCCTGTACTGTTCTTCGGTCAGTAAGTCGATTCCCATTTCGGCCGCCATGTTCATTGCACTGTTCTTTGGCTTGTGTTCTTTCCTTGATTCCAGTGCTTCCTTGTCGTAGCAAACACTCCTTCGACCTTTGGGACTTTCTTTGGAACAATCGAAAAATATGATTTCGCCTGTTTTTTGATCCAGACCGACAACATCGGGTTCACCGCCGGAAATCTCCATTTCATTGAGCGACCAACGTTTTTCGGCATTGCCCTTAAGCCTTGCATGTACCTCTGCCCAGGCAGCACTCTTGTGGCGGTTCATGTTTTTTTCGAACCTCGCTTTCAAAACCCCGATCAGTGCTTCGCTGTGAACGGTGGTCAACTCATTTTTGCTTTTCATGTTCGCTCTGTGTTATTCCAGTTTGGGAAGAAGTCGGGACGATTCAGAATCTCCATTATCCCGAACGGCCAAATTGCAAAATATTTCCCGTAAGTGTCTCGTAGGGATGTTAATTTTT
>DNDT01000508.1 GCA_003487525.1 Flavobacteriales bacterium | reverse complement strand
TTGTTCGAACTTCCACAAAAAAAACGGACTTCCTCTGCAGGGATCGAAGAATTTGTCATGCCTTTAGCCTCATTCATCAAGTTTGAACGAACCATCCCATCTTACACCGACTTCATAAGATTTGAAAGACGAATTCTGGTTTAGCCATTAAAAGTGTCCCCCCATATATGGGGGGATCAATAGTTCGCCCTATTGTAAGTGCCTGTATAATGGCTGTATAGATCCTGTATACTGCCTGTAGGGTGGGCTTTTGGGACACCCCCATATATGGAAGTGGGTATAATTTGAAAATCTCACCTATAATTGTTTTACACAAACGGCATTTATGATAAACAAATCACGAAAAATATATGGATATAAGGGTATTATGCAGCCTGTAGGCTGTATAAACCATAGTTGGTTGCTAACTTCCAAAACAACATTGAAGAAAATGGGTAAACAAAATGAGTAAAGAAGCAAAAATTGAAGTTCCAGGAAATTGGCTAAGAATAGATTTTCACGTACATTCGCCTTGTTCTTTTGATTTTCAAGGGATAGGCAAAGACGAAACAGGCTACATTTGGTTGCTTGAACAAGCCAAAACCGCTGGACTTGACGTTTTGGCTATTACTGACCATAACGATATTGCAGGATACTTAAAACTTATTGAAATTGAAAACGACTTAAGACGCACAAAACGAACATTAGAGCGAACCAATTCAGAAATTCCTGAAAGTGTAGCAAAACAAATTGCATTATTCGATGACGTTGCCATACTACCAGCTGTTGAATTAGATGTTTACCCAAATTTACACATTCTTATTTTATTTGATCCACAAAAGACGGATGAAATTTCTGCTTTTCTCACCAGCGCAGGTTATAGCATAGATGTGCGGGGTGAAGAAAACTCGTCAAAGTATGGAAAGTGGAATCTTGACCAAACACTTCAAGAAGCAGAAAAAATTGGAGCTATTACAATCGCCGCTCACGTCGACAGCGATAAAGGATTGTATGAAGCATCTAAAAAATGGGGACAAAGCCGCATATCCGCATTCTGTAATGAGTGTCTTTATGGCATGGAATTTGTTAATCCTGTTTCTCGAGACCAAATTGAAAACATTTTGACAACTCCCGATTATGCTCGAAACTCAAAACTCGCCTTTATTCAATCTTCTGATTTTCATGGCAAATCAAATCAAAAAATAGGGGAACGAAGTACCTATGTTCGAATGGACGATGTTGAAAAACAAGATAAAAATGAATTGTTCCAATTACTCAAAAGAGCCTTGAGAAACCCTGATGAATTTATTAGTGCCCCAGGTCGTCCAGAATTACAGGCTATTCTAAGAAGACTTATTGATAAACCGTCTATTGAAAACATTCAAAACGAATTCGAAAAAAGAAGATTAATTCAATTGATTTGTGCTTACTCAAACACAGAGGATGGGACAATTATTATCGGAAGAAACGCAAAGGGAAATTGGACTGGACAAACAGACCACAGTGAAAAAGAATTTACAGAAAAAATTCGCACCATTATTGAAACAAGCGTTACGCCACGCCCTCTGTCCAACTTACAAGTTTATCCATATTATGGAAACAACTATGTTGCCACGATTCGAATAAGAAAACACTCACAAATTTGTGCATTACGAGACGATGATAAAGTTTACATTCTGAAATCAGGCAAACCAATCCAAGCATCTAGCAAGGAAATAATTGACATGGCAGAAAGCCGTTTCATAGAAAGGTATTCCCATCTTTCTATTACTAGCAGGTTATCTGAAATGTCACAAAAACTGGTTGGTACAGAAGACAGCATAGACATTCTATCTATTGTGAGAAAGATTGATAACAACACCCTTCCATTAAGAAGTGTATTAATGTCTCCTGCCATGGGGGCAATTATCAACAACGAAAACATAAATGCCATTGAGATAGAGGGTAACGGCGACGTTGATGGAAGTGTAATTACCCTTACAAACGCAAGACCACGTTTTGACGAACATTACTTAAGAGTATCAGCACCAATTGCCAAACACAATTCAGACAAATTGAGTTTCGATGAAAAATTTTCTTTCAGCGGAGAAAAAATAATTATTGCTCCTGGCGGTGGCGTTTATTATGATAATCATGACAAAATCATAGTTGCTTGTAGCGTATACTCCCCATTAGTATTTACTAAAATTGACCCCAACTACACCTTGGGTTTCAAATTTATCATTGCTTTTCTCAAATCATCGGTTGCTATCTGGTACGCAGAGCGATGTCTTGGTTCTCATGATATAAGGCGAGTTACCATCAGCCGTAGTTTGCCTATTCCAACCAATGTTGATGTCGACATCCTAGAAACTGCCGAAAAATTAGTAGATGAGATTTTATTTTTAGAGAAAAATTTTTTGACTGAAGAAAAGAAAATCTTCGACGAATTTAGTACAAGAGAAACAAGAGAGACAAAAGAGTTTAAAGAAATTTCAACAAACCTAATAAAACAGCATAACGACAAAGCAAGTCAAATTGTAGGAAATCTCGATGTGCTTTTCTATAGTTTTTTCGGATTGTCGAGTAAAGAGATAGGAATGATTGAACAGGCAATGAAATCATCAGGAATCGCCACTTTCTCCGAGCCACATAATTTAGAATAAAACGCAACCAACAAAGCGTGCAGTGGACGGCTGGGATACAAAGCGCCAATGCGCTCTGGCTGGNNGCAAGCCGTTAGCCCGTTCCGTACAAAATAAAGGGAATCTTATGCCACAAAAAATATCAAAAAATATAGATGCGTCAAAAGGTGATATTAAAGACGAATACCGTGATATAGGTGAAAATATACGTCACTGGCAACACATGCGCTTTACGTCCATGACTGTATTTATGGCCGTCTCGGCAGGCTTACTTAA
>DNDT01000385.1 GCA_003487525.1 Flavobacteriales bacterium | reverse complement strand
AGTTTCTCCAACGATTCGCAAAATTTCGATTTGTCATTGTCGGGGCACAATATACCGCTTTCACCATCCGACATGACGTCTTTCACACCCCCAACATCGGTCGAAATCACGACCTTTCCGGTTGCCTGAGCTTCAATCAGAGATACCGGGGTGCCTTCATTGCGCGATGTCAGCGCTACAATGTCCAGACCGGCCATTGCCTCGTCGACATTCTTTATCCAGGAAGTAAATACGATATCGCTGTCATCAACACCAACGGATAAGTTCAAGCTCCGGGCATACTTAATCAGTTCTTCCTTCAGCTCCCCGTCACCTATGACAAAAGCTTTTACCGGAACGTCTCTCATTTTTAAATCCGATAGTACATCAATAAACAAGCGGTGGTTTTTTATGGGAACAAGTCTTCCTATGATCCCAACCGCGACCTGATTTTCATTCAGGGAATAGGTCTTTCTGAAATTGCTTCTTTTTGCATCGACGGATTCCGAAAATTTTTCCAGTTCAAAACCCAGGGGGATGGTTACGATCTTGTTTTCCGAACAAATCTTAAATCGTTTTCCGAGATCGTTTTTTTGCGCATTGCCGATGGCGACAATTCGGTCGGTAAAAGAAGCAAGATATCGTTCCATGGCCATAATCAGACTTGTCTTTGCCTTTCCGAAATAGTGTTCGAACACATGACCGTGAAAGGTGTGTACGATAAAAGGAACCTTATTCCTCCTCGCCGCAATACGACCAATTGCACCTGCCTTTGAAGCATGTGTGTGAACGATATCCGGCCTGAATTCTTTTATGATTTTCGAAATTTTCAGGTAAGCTTTAATGTCGTTTATAATTCCGATGCTTCTGGTCATTTCAGGAATAACGCGTATGGTCAGGCCCAGATTTTCCGTGATGTAGAGTGAACTTGCCTCCGATTCCTGTTTTTCACCACCGATTAGCATGGATTCAAAATCATCTTCCAGATATTTGGTCAGAAAGGCCGCATTGTAGGTGGGACCTCCTACATTGAAGCGGTTAATTATTCTCAGTATTCGTGGTTTGCCCGGATTCATGCTTTGAGTTTGTCTCTGTAATTCAGCCACCACTGATTGAAAGCCATGAGGTTCCAAATCGCATATTCACTGTTCTGCGAAGCGGAATTTTTAATCGACAATTTCAATTTATCGACAGTTATTGGATCGAATAAACCCTGCTCGGATATCAGCTCCGAGCTGAGCAATTCATTCATCTTTTCGGTTAATTCATGGTTAAGCCATTTTTTCAAAGGCACTTCGAAACCATGTTTTTTCTTGCCGATGATCTGTTTCGGGAGAATTCCGACAGCCAGTTCCCGTAAAATTTTCTTTCCTCCCTTCCAATCAATTTTGTATCGCACGTCCATGTTTTGGACAAAATCAACAAGTTCATGATCAAGCAGCGGAACCCGTACTTCCAGCCCGTGACGCATGCTGTTCCGGTCTGTTTTTACAAGCATGTCCCCTTCGAGAACCATTTTAATGTCACTTTCCAGGCCGTCTTCGAAACATGCGATATCCTTGTTGGTTGATTGTTTCAGGAACTCAAGAGGGTGAAAGGAAAGATTTGTAAAAAGATCACCCTGCACCGGATTACCGAATCCGGCCCAAGACCAGTATCGGTCATTGGCATTTTGATTTGCACCCTGGCTGTAACGCTGTAATTTCCGCATGGCGTTGAGCAGACCTCTTTTTCTGGAAAAGGGCAGGTAGCGTAAGGCTGGTTCACCTAATCCAATAAGCCGGGTTAAGACCGGAAATTGAAATGCGTAATACTGGGCTTTGTGTTTGTAATATCCTGCAAACAACTCGTCCCCTCCATCTCCGGACAAGGCTACTTTAATTTCATTTCTCACCGACATGCACAGTTGATTCATGGCAATGGCAGATGAATCGGCAAAGGGTTCGTCGAGCTGAGATAACAGGTCCGGAACACCTGAAAGCAAGTCGCTTTCATCGATGCTTATTTCGGTGTGGTTGGTTTTAAAATGATTCGCCACCATGGCTGCATCGGCACTTTCGTCGAATTGTGCACTCCCTTTAAATGCAATGGTGTAGGTATTTAGCGAGGACTTTTGTCCCGAAGCAAGGGCTGTGATCAACGATGAGTCAAGGCCCCCGCTCAAAAATGTTCCGACAGGTACATCTGCGATCAGCCGCCTGTTTATCGATTTTTCCATGAGGGACAAAAGTTCCGTGCGTATATCTGTATTGGAAATAAATGACCCGTCTTTGTCAAGATGATAATATACCTTATCCTCNNCACTTCGTTAAAAATACTGTGAGGCGCTGGAATATAATTGAGATGCAGGTAGGCGGAAAGGGCATTTCGATTTAAAGAAAGATTGTCTCTGACCTGGGTTATCACACGCATTTCTGAACCGAATACGAGATTTTCTTGCGATCCGGAAACATAGAGCGGCTTGATGCCATATCGATCCCGAGCCAGAAGAAGTGTCCGCGATTCTTTATCGTAGAATGCCAATGAGAAGAATCCGTTGATTTTTTTCAGCCCTTCCGGACCGTCATTTATCAGTAGATTGAATACAACTTCGGTATCGCCCGATGAATTGAATACGCGACCTTTGTTTTGTAAATCCTTTCTCAGCTCCTTAAAGTTGTAGCACTCTCCATTGTAAATCAGTACATATCGATTGGACCCATCGATCATCGGCTGATGTGCAGCAGGTGTAAGGTCCAGAATGGAAAGCCTCCTGTGCGCCAGGACAATGCGTTCATCACGATATAATCCCTGGTCATCGGGACCACGGTGCGCTAATTTATGGCTGGCTTTTTTAAGACTCTCGACCTCATTGTCATTGAGACCGGAAAAGGATAATATGCCACTTATGCCACACAAAATCGAGATTTAATTAAGGCAGTGTGCCAAAGATTATAAGTGAATGACTTCACCGTACGCAGCCGCAGCCGCTTCCATTACCGCCTCACTCATGGTAGGATGAGGATGAACGGTCTTGATAAGCATATGACCCGTGGTCTCCAGCTTTCTGATGGCTACGATCTCTGCAATCATCTCAGTCACATTGTACCCTATCATATGCGCGCCCAGTAATTCACCGTATTTGGCGTCAAAAATCAGTTTAACAAAGCCGTCCTTGTGTCCGGCAGCACTTGCTTTTCCGGAAGCAGAAAACGGAAACTTTCCAACCTTGATTTCGATCCCTTTTTCTATGGCTTTCTGCTCTGTCATACCGACTGAGGCTACTTCGGGAGACGTATAGGTACATCCCGGAATATTTCCGTAATCCAGTGGTTCCGGGTTTTGGCCGGCAATTTTTTCAACACAGATAATCCCTTCGGCCGATGCAACGTGTGCCAGGGCGGGACCGGGAATGCAATCTCCGATCGAGAAAATGCCCGGAATGTTCGTCTGAAAGAATTCGTTTACGATAATTTTTCCCTTATCGGTGATCACACCCATTTCTTCCAGTCCGATTCCCTCGATGTTGGCCGTAATTCCCACAGCCGACAGGACTACATCACATTCAATTTCTTCGGTGCCTTTTTTGGTTTTGACACTGACCTTGCAACCCGAACCGGACGTATCAACCGATTCTACCTGCGCATTGGTCAGTACTTTTATTCCGCTCTTTTTAAAAGACCGTTCAAGTTGTTTTGAAACTTCTTCATCTTCGATTGGAACTATGTTTGGCAACAATTCTATAATGGTTACTTCGGTACCGATTGAGTTGTAGAAATAGGCAAATTCCGATCCGATGGCACCGGATCCGACCACGACCATTTTCTTTGGTTGTTTCGGCAGGGTCATTGCTTCGCGGTATCCGATTATCTTTTTTCCATCCTGCGACATGAAAGGCAGATTGACAGATCTCGCGCCGGTGGCAACAATGATGTTTTTTCCTTCAACAACCTGTTTGGCACCCTTGTTGTCCACCTCAACTTTTCCTTTTCCCGTGATTTTTCCAAATCCCTCGATGACGTCTATCTTGTTTTTTTTCATCAGGAACTGGACGCCTTTACTCATACCCTCGGCAACCTCACGACTGCGTTTTACCATACCTGAAAAATCTGCTTTTGCTTCTCCCACATTTATGCCAAATTCACCGGCGTGGTTGATGTATTCGAATACCTGAGCGCTTTTCAACAGTGCTTTGGTTGGTATGCAACCCCAGTTCAGGCAAATTCCACCCAGGCTTTCGCGTTCAATAACAGCTGTTTTAAGGCCAAGCTGTGAAGATCTGATTGCGGCAACATAGCCTCCTGGTCCGGTGCCTAACACTACTACGTCATAACTCATTTTGTGCTTATTTAATTGAGGTGCGAAGTTAGAAAAAATGCCATATATGCGTATTGGACAGGTCCATCAATTCATGATTAATTCGAATGAATTTTTTACCTTGAGTTCAAATTTGGCACCATGAAATTTGAAATTAAATATCAAGAGACCTATTCACGGTCGGAATTAATTCTAAGAGCGTTGTTCGGTTGGCTGTATATTTTGATCCCCCATGCATTTTTACTCACATTTCTCGGGATTTGGTCGGCGATTCTAATGTTCATTTCATTCTGGGTCATTCTGTTTACAGGAAGATATCCGCAAAGTTTCTTTGAGTTTCAGGTTGATTTAATGCGCTGGAATAACAGGCTCAATGCCAGATTTTACAACTTGTCGGATGGGTATCCGGCCTTTGGACTAAAAGCCGAGGACGAGTTTACCGACTTCGATTTGGAATATCCCGAAACGGTGGACAGGGGACTGGTAATTATTCGTTTCCTGTTTGGATTTTTCTATGTGCTTATACCGCACGGATTCATTTTGTATTTCAGGTCAATCGCCATGTTAATCCTGTGTTTCCTTGCGTTTTGGGTAGTCTTGTTTACCGGAAAATACCCGCAGTCGTGGCATGCATTTAATGTTGATACACTCAGATGGATGCTCAGGGTGAATCTCTACCTGATGTATATGATTGACATCTATCCGCCGTTTAACGGAAAGCCGCTGGAAAACGCAGGTGACGATTTTGAACAAAGAGACAATTGAAAGACCTTGGCGAAGAGAAGTATGTGAGTATCCCGCAACCCGAGGATGTTCCTGTTCGGGAGCGAGAAGACGCCATGGGGGCATATTTAATGATGTTTGCGGCACTTGCTGCAGGGCTTCCCTTGCCAATTATTAATCTGATTGCCTCGCTGGTTTATTACTTCATCCATAAGGACAAGGGACCTTTTATAAAGTTTCACCTGTTGCAGTCACTGTACAGTCAGTTGATAACAAGTGGAATGAATGTGGTGTTTGTCTTCTGGACGGTGCGTATCTTCTTTTTTGAATCGACGATGGTTACCGACTATTACAAAGGATATGTCGCAGTTGTGGTACTGGCAAATTTGCTTTATTTCATTTTTAGCATTATTGCCGCGGTCAGGGCGAGACAGGGTCGTTTCTTCTACTTTCTCGTATTCGGTAAGTGGGCCTTTCATCAGGCATTCAGTATCAGAAATGCCGATGTGAAAGTCCACGTGAATAAAACCCCATTCTGAAATGAGGAAGAGCATTGGAAGGGAGCTGCTTCTGTTGTTGACATTTTTTGGATCGATTTGGGCCGTGGTTTCATATTTCAGTGAAGATGAGGCAGAAGATTGTGATGTTATTCCGGAAGATTTGTACGATAAACTCGGTGATTTCGTGATTGACGATTTCAGCCAATCGTCATCTTTAATTTTGATCGCAAATGATAGTTTTTCACTGGAATCTTGGAATGAAATCCTACACAGACTGGATTTTGACAACTCGAATTGCAGGGCGATCTATTTGAGCCGGAACCCGGAGGTGAATGCGTACACTCTTCCGGGAGATAATATTGTGGTTTATTCGGGCTTGATTGAATTTGTGGAGAGCGGAGAGGAACTGGCGGCTGTGATGGCACATGAGTTCGGTCACGTAAAAAAAGGACATGTTCGTGAATTGCTAAAGGAACGCTTTGCCATGACCTCACTGATCATGATTGTATCCGGGGATGCCGGAGGCAATTTATTGCTTGAATTGAGTGATTTTTTGTTTACGGCTGCATTTAGTCGTGACAACGAAAAGGAAGCTGATTATTACGGTCTTGAACTATTGGAAAGGGGAAATCTGTCGACTAGGGGAATGCTCCGTTTTTTTGAAAAACTCGAAGAAGAAAAAATGGAAATGCCCGAAATAATTTCTGCATTCAGTTCACATCCGTTGTCGGCCGATCGCCTGGAATACATCAGGACACACGCTGCGAAGTCGGTTGGAGACAGTCTGCTGAATATGAACTGGAACGATTTTCAGAAAGAAATGCTCGACTTAGCCGCCCATGGCGACCAATGAAATCTCCACATTCACTCCCTTAGGCAATTTACTTACCTCCACCGTTTCGCGGACAGGGTAGGGGGCTTCGAAATAGGATCCATACACCTGGTTCACGTCAGCAAAGTCGTTCAGGTCGCTGAGAAAGATACTGCATTTAATGACGTTGCCGAATGTCATTCCCGCTTCGTTAAGAATAGCTTTTAGGTGCTGCATTACGAGATTGGTTTCACCTTTAATGTCACCCTGATACAATTCGCCCGTTTCCGGAATGATACCAATCTGACCGGCTGTAAAAAGCAAGTTTCCGGCCTTCATTCCCTGGCTGTATGGCCCGATTGCAGCCGGTG
>DNDT01000048.1 GCA_003487525.1 Flavobacteriales bacterium | reverse complement strand
CCTGTTAACATTGCTATGGGTACCCCTGCTGGAGCATATGCCCACTGACCGGCTTGAAGAACTTTTGGAATAGGTGTTAAGACAGATTTTGGAATATCTTTCAATTTGTTTACAACAGGAATTTTTGTTTCAAAAGACCAGCCAGTAATTGCGCCTTCAGAACTTCCAGATACTTTATTTATAGTCAGTGGCGTAGATGAAAACTTAAACAGAATATCCTTCTCTAAACCTTCATATAGTGTCTGAGAAAAAATCCTGATTATGCGATTTTCCAGTGTTTCCTTAAACTCACTATACCAACCAGCTTCTTTAATTTTCTCAATAACACTGTAATCGAAAAGGCAACTGATCATTAATCCTGTTTGTCCTTCAGGCGCTAAGGCAGGATCTCGGATGACAGGTATAGAAACTTCGTAAGTGTTCAAACTACAAAAATCGTCTAGCCAATCTAAGATTTCATCCTTGGATTTTTTGTCAAAATCATTTATTAGATTTTGTCTTTGCCCGAGATTTACTTCTCCTAATCCTTCCTTTGATGGGGTGTAGAACATATGCTCACTACCAAGTTCTGCGAAATAGGAAGGCGGGCGATCTACTGCAAGAAATAAAATAAAAACGGACTCAGCCCCTTTGGAAGAAAGGATTCTCCTGGATTTGGATTCAATTCTTTTCGTTATTTTTGGATCTAACCCAATGGGATTTAGATTACGGTAAAGAGTCTTCAAATCTGCTGCCCAAATTAAATGATCATAGAAATAACTATTGCCTTCTGAATCAGTCACTTTCGACTCCGAAGGAATGACTTCCATAACGTGTTTATTAAGGCTAATTTCACCACCCCAATCCAAAATCTTCTTTTTTAGGAGATTGGCTAAAGCACCTGTACCACCTTTTGGGTAAAAATAATCGAGGTATACATAAAAATACCCCAAGGCGAAATAAGTGGGGGTTTTTCTGAAAAACATTTGGGTCAAAGTGCTTTGAAGAGATTGGTTATCAGTTATGCGATCTAAATACTCCTCCATTGGCATATTGAATTGATTCAATTTCCTTAGTGCATACAAAAACTTTACGGTCCAAGGAATTAATTCTCTAAAAATGAATTTCTTGTCACTTGTTAAATCTACAAAATTAGGATTGTCAAATTGGTAAAGAACTTTTGTATATTCAGATAGTTCATA
The DNA here is from genome assembly GCA_003487525.1 of Flavobacteriales bacterium. Taxonomy (GTDB): domain Bacteria; phylum Bacteroidota; class Bacteroidia; order Flavobacteriales_E; family Vicingaceae; genus UBA11591. The sequence continues at coordinate 2,564 of DNDT01000048.1, read as the reverse complement.
AATTACGGAAGTTAATTTTTCTATTTCGCGAATATTTTCAGGATATAGATTACTCAATATGCGTTGATATTCCCCTAGTGAATCCATTGAATTTACACGGAACACTTGGTCTTCAATACCAATCGAAATTATATTTTCTAAATAGTCCCAACTAATCCCTAAATCTGCCAGTATTGGTTTCACTATACCAGAATTCACAAAAGCCCTTGGACCGGTATCAAAGAAAAAACCATCTTGATTAAATGTATTTACCAATCCCCCGGTCCGATCGTTTTTATCCAATAATAAAACTTTGTAATGTTTCCTGGTTAAATATGCTGCTGCAGTTAACCCAGCCATCCCGGCGCCAACGATCACAATTTTTTTATTCTCAGTTGTCATTTTAATCCACCAAGATCTAGACTTAACGCCCATAATTCTTCAGCTGCCTGCTTATCCAAAGCGGGAGGTGCAGGATCTTCTTCGGTTGTGAGATTAAAGAACTTGCCGGAAGTATTATCCAATTCACTGGAAACGCCAAGATAATATAAGGCCTGTGCAGATATCTCTTGTGGTCTGGCCGTTCTGTCAACAAATGTTTTCTTGAAAAGCTTGTAAAGGGCTCCGTTGTTCTGACCACTATTGGTCTTTACATTTCCCGGGTGCATCGCGTTCACAGTTACTCCTGTCTCGAAAAAATATTCATTGAGCTTAATCATCGATAACAATTGTGCCGTTTTGGCGGCTGCATAACTTTTCAATCCTGAATATTGCTGTTTATCCCAGGAAAGATCATCCAAGTTTAATCCCCATACAGCAAACCTATGTGCCTCAGAATTTACAAATATTATACGCCCACTCTTTTGAGCTATGAATTTATCTTTTAGATAGTAATTCAAAATAAAAGAGCTAAGATAATTTGTTTGAAATACTATCTCCAGGTTGTTTTCCGTGAAAGTTCTATTTGTATAGTAGACGCCAGCATTATGTATCAGGACGTCTATTTTTTTATCCAGCTCGGACAACTGTTTTGCAACCTGATGGACTTCGTCTAATCTTGTGTAATCTGCAATCAAATATGTACACTTGACATTATATTGATTGGATAATGCTTCACACAGCTCTTTTGATTTTTCCACATCCCTATTGATACTTAAAATATCTGCACCGTGAAAAGCGTATTTTTTTGCAGTGATCAATCCAATACCTGAAGTTGCACCAGAAATCACAACCAAACGATTTTTAAAATCATCTGTACATATTTTTGGATCTAATTTTTGATTCCGCAACATTGTGAAAACATTAGACCATTTATATTCCTTAAAATATTTTTTCAATTGTTCTCCAGAAAACCGGGATATTCAAATGTGTCAAAGCTTAAATANNAACAGCATTGAAAAGTTTCGAAAACTTTAGAACAGGAATTTTACCAAAATTACTTTGCTTTTGTTGTTATTTGATTTTTGTGGAATATCGAATTACGAGGATGGGTCATTCCAAGGAGTGATGATGCCTGTGCCAGCAGATGCGCTATAAACGCAGTAAAGGATTCCAATAAATAACGGTGGAGACCCTTCGCTATGCCAGAAATCCTCATTTTTATCTGTGGTGGTCTTGTTGATTGTTTTATTATAAAATGAGTAGCAATAGATAGAGTTCTAATCAGGTAAACCATGGCATCGTTGAAATAGATTTTAAATTAAATCTGAACCACTGGATGTATGTATATGTCTTCATTTGGATTAATATTCATTGCGTTTATTTGCGGATCATTGCCATTTTCCGTCTGGATTGGCAAAATCTTTCTTCATACAGATGCACGTCAAGTTGGTGATGGAAATCCGGGGGCAACTAATGTCTTCAAAGCCGGCAACAAGATGGTCGGTTTAATGGCACTAATCCTGGATATTAGCAAAGCAGCTGCCCCTGTTGGATTTGCATATTTTAATCTTAGTGTTCGCGGTGGAACCATGTTCTTGATTGGGATCGCCCCAATCCTGGGACATGCCTTTTCACCCTTTCTTGGCTTCAAAGGTGGGAAAGCTCTCGCTACAGCCCTAGGCATGTGGATTGGATTAACAATCTGGAAAGTATCACTACCGGCGTCTATTGCAGCCTTTATCGGAATCACCCTCTTTACCGCCCCTGGATGGGCAGTCATGTTTGCAATGGGAGCTATCCTGACTGTGCTTCTGATCTGGTTACCGGATCCCCTTTTTATTTCGTTGTGGGCAGCTGAAACACTAATCCTTATTTGGACCCACCGGGCTGACCTGCGCCAACCTCCCCATGTGCGACCATGGTTGGGAAAGCACTTCCAAACAAATAGAGACTGAATTTGATGATCCCTTACTTTACCTACGACCTAATTCTTCATCTCATCATTTTCCAGACAGTAATTTTTTTGATATTTGTCAGCAACGTACTTATTATCCGTTATACCAGACGATATACTCCCCCAGATGTATTCCCAAAGGTTTCCATTCTCGTCCCGGCTCGAAATGAGGAGAAAAATATTGCTAAATGTGTTAAGTCGCTTCTGGCACTTGATTATCCTGATTTCGAAGTCCTGGTCCTGGATGATC
>DNDT01000020.1 GCA_003487525.1 Flavobacteriales bacterium | reverse complement strand
CCTTCCGTTTTTATTCCTTTTTTCATCCTGTTGCTTTCTTTTTCTGGAAGTTATGGTCAGACGGCATATGAGGTTGCCCTGAATATGTTCGATAAAACCCGTCAAATTAAGAGCCTTTCGTACACGATGGCAAAAAAGGAGCGCATTGATGGGGAAATTATTCTTCAGGTTAGTGCGGTCAAATTGGCCAGAAATCCCTTAAAGGTATATTCCTGTCAAAAGTCTCCCAAAAAGGGTTTGGAAGTGCTATACTGTGAAGGAGATAACGACAACAAAGCCTTTGTCAATCCGGGTGGTTTTCCGTGGTTTACACTGAAACTTGATCCCATGGGCAGTATTATGAGAAGCAATCAGCATCATACCATTCTGAATTCGGGATACGATTATGTGGTATCCATCTTGGAATTTTTAATCGAAAAATACGGCCCTGAATCAGAAACCCTGATAACGTATCTGCCCGCCGAAAGCTGGCAAAACATTCCCTGTGACGTGATTGAATTCAACAACCCATATTTCGACTACATCGAACACATCGTTAAAAAGGATGAAACATTGATAAGCATTGCAAGGCAATTTAAATTAAGCGAGTATATGATTCTCCAGATAAACGAGGGTGTGGATGATTATGATGATGTGAGTCCGGGTCAGGTCATTAACATTCCCAACGATTATTCGCCCAGGCTTATCATTTATATCGATAAAATTCGGTCCATCCCGCTCATGATGAAAATATACGACGACAAAGGGATATATGAAATTTATGAATATTACGATGTAATCGTCAATCCGCGGTTTGATCGCAATGAATTCACATTGGAATTCAAGGAATACGACTTCTGATTTACCTCGGTTCGGTCTGATTTACTCTTTTGTATAGGGTATAATGATCTGTTCGAAGCAGATCTTGGTAATTGGGAATGTTATTGTCACCACCGAGTAAAAGGTAATTTGTCGTGTAGTCCTTTAATTGAAAAACAGCGTTCCGGTCTGTCAATAACCTGAGAACCCTGGGTTTCTCGAATCCTATCAATTCGTGCTCGGGTACATTTTGCACGATATAATCGTAAATGCCGCGCATTTCTTGAGAATACGCTTCGTTGGTGTCGGTTTTTGAATATTCAATGCTGGTCATAACGCCTCTCAGGCTCATAACGCCGAAGATTATAAAAAGAATGCCAATGGAATACTTAAATTTTACCCTTTTGGCTAAATATTCCAGTCCTTCGATCAAAAAGTACATCAGAAACGCAATCAGTGGAAATACAAACCTCATTACGTGCTCAAAAGGCCAGAGAATATAGATCAGGATAACGATGAACAAGAATGCAACAATGTGGAGATCCTTTTTAAACCGAACCACCATTCCCGTGATGATTACGGCCCACATGGGAATCAGGAATATTAACGAGAGATTGCTGTCGAACAGATAGTTTGAAATCAGGTCGGAGTAATGAACAAAATTGCTGTACGCGTCTGAAAATGAAAATAAATCATACCTGCTCTCCCCGCTTTTCGGGGCAAAAAATATCCTTAGAACAAAGAGGAGGGCAAAACTCAAATAAGGTGCGACGTAGTAGAACAAGCTCTTTTGTTCCCGCTGTTGCTTAACTAACCCGGGAGAGATTTGGAACACGAAAAGCGCCGGGAGGAGTGCAATGCCAATGTCCCTGATCGAGAACGTGAAAAACAGAAGTGCTCCAACTGCCAGTTGCCCAATAAGGTTTCTGCTCCGCTCCAGGAAGTAAAAACTAAGCAGCAGGAAGAATAAAAAAGGGAGGCCGGATAACACGTTGTCTGTGAATGTCAAGAAGCTTTCGTGAAGACCCACACCGGCAACAACAAACAGAGCATAAGCACTTGTTGTGAGCTTTGAACGAAAAAAGAAATATATCAATGGAAGGCAGAGGATAAAAAACCCCGCACAGAGCATCTTCATTGCCAGAAAATCAAGTCCGAAAAAATAATAAACAGGTGAAAGCAACAAGGGAAATCCGATCGGGTAGAGATACGGTCCTAAAATGACATCGGAATGATTGTTGGTGTATGCACTTTTTTCGAGCAGGACATCCATGTTCCCCTCAACAAGGGCCTTTGCCTGCGCCACGTAAAGCGAAAAATCCCCTCCCCAGTTGTGCCCTTCATGAATGCACAGGTTGGTGAGAAAAACACTGATCACCATTAAAAGGACGAGTATCAGAATTTCTCTTCGCATGGCTGCATTCAATACACACAATTTTTTCTCCGTCTGCCCTGTTTACGGAACGACAAAGCTAATCCGCCGTTGGCTGTTCGTTGAAAGCAGACTTAATTGATAAAATCCGTTTGATTCAATTTTTTTCAACGGACTTGCAAGATGAATTCGATTGTTTCCCGCGTTCAGTTTAACCCGGTCCTGATAAACAAGCTTACCAAGGACATTGTGTATTTGAATGACCGCATCGGATGAATATGTCGAATGAACCACAAGAACCGAAGATGCATTGACGGGATTCGGATAGAGACTCAATTTATTGTCATCTCCCCGCTCATCTTTCACCCCGGCCCATACGGGTTCAACACGTCGGATGCTATCCATGACCACATCGACCAGAGGTCTGTTATTTCCGTCAACCGGATCGTTTCCGATGTCCTGAACAACGTTGAAATTGACGGTCACTTTTCCAAAAACAGGGTGTTTCGAAGTAAGTGGAGGCTTGTCGTAATCGAGATACGTATTGTCAACCAAATTGATAAAAAACTGGCTGCCTCCGGTATTTGGGCCCGAATTTGCCATCGAAATTGTTTTTTGCAGATTGCTCAGGCTTGGATGAAATTCATCCGGAATGGAGTATCCGGGACCTCCCGAACCGGTACCGGTTGGATCTCCGCCCTGAATCATGAAATTGTCTATCACCCTGTGGAAAATAACGCCATCGTAAAATTTTTTGTCCACAAGGTCCAGAAAATTTCCACCGGTAATCGGGACAATGCTGTCGTAGATTTCTACGGTAAAATCACCTTTGGTTGTGTAAAAAACAACGTCGGTTTGTGATTGAGAGAGCATGGCGGAAGCAACAATGCCAAAAAAAAGGATGAGTTTTTTCATGGGATTATAGGTTTAGTTGTCCATAAACTTAACAGAAAATCATCACGATAAAAAGTTTCTCTGCCATTTCTGTGTGTCCCATATTACATTTTGACCTGATTGTAGATTTTATTTACTTTTAGTTTGACTAATTGTAAATCAGACCCGGCTTATGAATCCAATCTTAAGAAATATACTGGCAGTCATTGCAGGACTTATCCTTGGCAGCGCCGTCAACATGGGAATAATTATGATCAGTGGATTCATTATCCCCCCACCCGAAGGAGCAGACGTAACCACCATGGAAGGCCTGACTGCTTCGATGCATCTGTTTGAACCCAGGCACTTTCTCATGCCCTTTTTGGCGCATGCACTGGGCACACTGATTGGCGCATACATTGCAGCGTTGATCGCAATCTCACATCATTTCAGACTGGCCATGGTCGTTGGTGTGTTTTTCATCGTTGGGGGAATAATGAATGTTTTCATGCTCCCTTCGCCCATGTGGTTCAATGTAACTGACATTGCCCTGGCCTATATTCCCATGGCCTGGATCGGTTGTAAGCTGGCGGGCAAATAAGTCCATCGCTTAAAGTCCTTTATTTTGCGAATCTCGATTAATTGAATGTTCAACTAATCGTCAAAATTCGTTTTCACGTCTTTCACAGCCAGTCCAAAGATTTTTCTTCTTTGCTTTGCCACCGTAAAGATTGATTTATATTAGCACCGATGACGAATGGCAGGATTGATTCTTATTTCCCTACCGTAAATGTGTTAAGGGCTCTGGCGGTCCTGATGATATGCCTTTATCACTTTGCCCATTACAGCGATTACCGCGGAGAATTGCTGCCTGAAGGAAATCAATTTATAGCCTTTAGCAATTACGCCACGGTTCTTGTTCATTTGTTTTTCGTTATTTCAGGCTTCGTTATCCCTCTTTCCCTGCATCGGTCGGATTACAAAATTTCCCGGTTTCATTTGTACATGTCCAGAAGACTGGTTCGCCTGGAAATTCCATACGTGATTTCCATTGTTT